>JBEBIR010000356.1:0-4392 GCA_040080315.1 Gemmatimonas sp. | reverse complement strand
TCGCCTGGGTTTGGCGGAGGTTCCGATTCTGGTCGTCCTGGCCGTGTTCTGCGCCGCGATCGGACTCAACTGGATCTTGTCGGCCATCGGTGTTCGCGAGCGATGGTATCGGTGGTGGTTGCGCTACGTATTCGCGGTTTTCGACACGCTCCTGATCAGCAGCGTGGTGTTTCTCTTCGGGTCGCCGGTGCTCGTGCTGATGTACATCCTCGCCATCGTTCCCTACTCGTTTGATCGGGGTCCGTCGCTGGGATATGTCACGACCGGCGCGTCGGTGGTCGGCTTTCTGGTCGCCAGCTACGGATACGCGGCGTTACGACCGACGGACGCCGCTCCCTGGGCCCAGGTGCTGCTTGCGGCAGTGCTGCTGTTGGTGGTCGCGCAACAAGTCATCCAGATGCCATCGCGGTTGATTCGCCGGATTCGTCGCACGCGTCTGTGCATGGCCCAGGTTGAGCGAGGCGAATTGCATGCGCGCGCGGAAGCGCGACACGCTGACGAACTGGGATTTCTCGAGCACAGTTTCAATCGTATGCTCGACGAGCTCACGCTGCTGATTGAAACGGTGCAGCGCGAAGCCGAGGAGTTGGCAGCCGTCGCGATTCAGGTGCACGGTGCGGCCAGCGTGCTGCAGCGCCGAGCGGGTGATGTCGCCACCGGCGCGCAGTCGCTGAGCGAAGGTCTGCTACAGCAACGTGATCTGGCCGCCAGCGGATTGCTCGCCGGTCAGCAGGCGCTGGCAACGGCGGAGTCAACGCGCGGAACCGCGGAGCGGACTGCGACGGACGCCAATCAAGTCGATGCGATTGCATCGAGAAGTCGGGAGGCGATCGAACGCGCCGCGCAAACACTGGTCCGGGTCAGCGAAGACGTGGGAGCATCGGCCGAACGCGTCCAGCGGTTGGCACCCGCGTCAGAGCGCGTTGGTGATTTCGTGGCAACGGTTTCGCGCATTGCGCGCCAAACCAACCTGTTGGCGCTCAACGCCGCGATCGAAGCGTCCCGCGCTGGCGATCACGGGCTGGGATTCGCCGTGGTTGCCGATGAGATCCGAAAACTCGCCGGTGAAAGCGCTCAAGCGGCCAAGGTCATCGCCAGCACGGTGCAGCGGGTGCGTGACGACATTGGACAGGCGGTGGAGTCGATGGACAATACGGCGCGTGAAGTCACCGACGCCGGCAGCATTGCCCGTGAAGCCACGAGTGCTCTTTCCACCATGGTGGACGGCATCGGCCGTATTGCCGAGCAGAGCGATGCGGTGGCCGCGCTGGCGCAGACGCAGGCCTCACTCGCTGCCGGCGCGGTGTCAGCCTTTGATTCACTTGATGGTTCGGCGCAACGTGCGTCCGGCAGCGCGCGCAGCGCGGCCGACGCGTCGGTCGCCCAGCGTGCCAGTATCGACGAATTGTCGCGCAGCGCCGGTCAGCTGTCGCAAGCGGCCGCGCGCATGCGAGCGGTCGCGTTGCGACACACCTCGGAGTTCGCGGTTGTGGCCCCACCGACGCCGGCCGAGCCACGTGCGACACGCGATCACTCAGCACGAACCGGCCCGCGCACCACACCACTGGGCACGCCCGTCGTCATTGATCCCCACGCAAAGCGCTCCATTGCGGCGTAACGCCAAACGGTTCGAAGCGGAGCAGAACTTCCCGGTACGGTTGCACCAGTTGATCACACATGACTCCCAACATGGCGGCGCCGTCGAAGCGGCGTCGAAACTGCATGGGCGTGCATCCCATCAGCAGCGAGACGTGTCGTGAGAAGCTTTGCGCCGACGAGTACTCGAGGTGGTTGGCGACGTGTGTGATGCTCAGGCCCGGGTTCTCGAATAACCGCGCAGCGCGCACGAGACGCGCCATGGCGAGATAGCGCTTCGGTGCCGGAAGCTTTTCGCGAAAGAACCGACTCATCAGGGTGCTGGGGACCACACCATTCGCGCGCGCAATTTGCTGCACGGTCGACACGTGCGAGGGCGACAGGAAAAGCGACTCAAAGAAGCGCAGACAGTCGGCGGATGCGCCGGCGAGTTCCTCGCGAAAGCGCGCGATGGCGCGATGCTCGATGAGATCGCCGTGTTCGCTGGCGACCAATTCTCTCAGCTCGCGCCAGCCCTTTGGATCGCGTGCATCCACCAGAGAGCGCACACCGCTGAGCCCGAGCGCCAGCAGCGATTGCGTGGTGCGGGGTTCTGTGGAGGTCAGCAACGCGACGGCCGGGACGCGGGGAAACTCGCGCACCAACCTGGCCACCTGCGTCGCGTGCTGTGTCTGATAGCGGGCCACCGAAACGAGAACCGCCGACACGGCGCGCGTGCGGAGGTCGACCATGAGATCGTCGAGTGATTCCCGGTGCAGGGCGACGTAGCACCCGTGTCCTGCCGCGTCGACGCGCTGCCGTTCGTTGGGCGTCAGGAAGGTGGTCACGGCACCGCTGGCCGCACGGTCATTGTCGGTATTGCCGCGGGCCGAAGGTCGATAGCGAATCGTGTCAGAAATCATTGAGGCTCCCTCGCGAGTGCCGTAGACCGCACACTGCACCCGTGTGGTCCGGTGCGCGGCTGGCGTCAGGCGAGGATAGGACCCGGCGTCATCACCGCGTCATCAGACTGCAGCACTAAGTACTCAGTACTGAGTACTAAGTACTCAGTTCACGTATATTGCGTCACGGGTAGTCGTCGGCCGGACGGTCGCGATACATCGGGTTTCGGCTTGATGTACCGAGGAAAGTCCGGGCTCCACAGGGCAGGTTGCCAGGTAACGCCTGGGCGCACGCGGCGCGAGCTTCGTGCGACGGACAGTGCAACAGAAAGCAAACCGCCGAGATGTGGTTGGTGACAACCAGGTCGCGGTAAGGGTGAAATGGTGGGGTAAGAGCCCACCGCGTCATCGGCAACGATGACGGCTCGGTAAACCCCAGCCGGAGCAAGGCCAAATAAGCGGCGAGAGACGGTCCGTCTCGACCACGGTGTCTCACGACATCGAGCCGCGGGTAGGCTGCTGGAGCGTTCGGGTGACTGAACGCCGAGAGGAATGACCGTCCGGTTCGCCAGCGCGTTCGCGCGTGAGTGGACCGACAGAACCCGGCTTACAGGTCGGCGACTACCCCCCACTTTTTCGCATCGCCCGTGTCTCTCTTTGCCGCCGCGCGCCGTCAATCACTCGCACCAATGCTTGGTGCGTTTGTCTGGTTGGGACTCGGCGCGTGCGCGTCTGCGGTAGCGCCGCGGACGGTACCGTCGGAGCCACCCACTCCCCTTCCGGTGCCACTGCCCGCACCACCGCCGCCGCCCGCAACCGTTCGCTATACCATGCCGGCGCTGGTCACCGATGCACGCTATCGCCTGCACAGCGTGACAGAATTGGAGCGCGATAGCGCCGGTCGGCGCGATGTGCAACAGGTATCGGGCGACGCGCAAGTGGTCGTGCGGTTGCGTCGCCAGGCCAGCGGAAACCTGAGTGCCACGGGTCGTGTGCTCGGCTACGCCGTGACCTCCGCGCTCTCCACCACACCCATCGCCATCGATAGTCTGCGTTTCGACGCGATCCTCGACTCGCTCGCGCTGCGTGTGGCTATGCAGCCGCCGCTGGTGAACGAGTGTGATCGACCGGAAAGCGGCGCGCTCACGTTGGTGCGCGATCTGCTGCTACGCGTCCCGGCGAATCTTGCGGTTGGTGATCAGTGGCGAGACAGCACGGTGCAGGTCGTGTGCCGCGCCAGTCTCCCGATGATCATTCGGACGGTCGCCGAATACGTCGTGAGCGACTCGGCGCGCGGCGATGACGGTCTGCAACTGGTGATTCATCGCACCAGCACGTCACGCGTGGAGGGAAAGACGTCGTCACCCTGGCGTTCCGTGGAAGTCGCCGGTCGTGGCACGGCGCGCCTTGAAGCGCGTGTGTCGGTGTCGAGTGGCGCGGTGAGTCGACTGGAAAGCAACGGCACGCTGACACTGACAGTCACCGATCGGACATCGCCTGCGTCAGTGCGATCGCAGGACGTGACGCAACGCGTGAAACTGACCGCGACGACGATCGCGCCCTAGTTCGCGCGGTTGGCTCAGTCCATCAGGCGCAGTGGCATCACCAAACAGAGATACTTGGCGGGATCATCCCAGCCTTCCGGTTCAATCGTCGCGGCGCGCTCCGGCGCCTTGAACGTGAGCCGCACCTGCTCGGTCGGCATATAGCGCAGAATTTCCAGCAGGTAGGTCGCGTTGAAGCCGATGTCGAGTTGATCACCGGTGTACTGCACCGGAAGCTCATCCTGCGCTTCGCCGAGATCGGGGGTGGTCACACTGAACTTCAGCATCCCTGTGTTGAACGACATCTTGATGCGGTGCGTCTGGTCGGATGCGATGACACTCATGCGCTTGAGCGCACTGGTGAGCGCGGC
>JBEBIR010000355.1:0-4399 GCA_040080315.1 Gemmatimonas sp. | reverse complement strand
CGGTGGGTATGGGATCAGCTGCGCGTCGTTGTCGCCGACGCGGCCAGAAGGGTGCCGTGGTGGGACAGTCGCCTCCGATCCGCCGGACTCACGAACTTCGAGACGTTCGGGCCCGACGAGTGGCGCCGCGTGCCTGTGCTCGAGCGCGAAGAACTGATCGAAGCCGGAGACCAATTGGCGGTGCCGGGTTTCGATTCCCGCCTCGTTCGACCGATGCGTACGGGCGGATCGACCGGAATTCCGGCCACTGTGTTGACAGGCCCGATCGAGCGTGGCTGGGGCGAGAGCGCATCGACGTTCTTCCGGGAACAGGCGGGCCTTCCCCGCGGCGCCAGGACCGCGTTCCTCTGGGGCCACCACCTTGACCCGATTGCCCGCGACGGGTGGCGCGAGCGCCTCGAGGACGTGCTCTGGAACAACCGATGGTTCGATTGTTTCCGGCTTGGCCCGGAAATTCTGACGCGTTACCATGCCGCCTTGTCGGCGTACCAGCCGGCGCTGCTGCTGTCATACGCGTCGGCCGTGGGGGTTCTCGCCGAATGGGCCGCTGCCAACGGCCTTACCACGCTCGGATATCCGAGCACTGCCATTATTACGGGCGGCGAAAAGTTGCAGAAGGAGCACCGACGCGTTGCCGAAAGCGTCTTTTCGGTGCCTATCCACGAACAGTATGGCGGACGTGATGTGGGAATGCTGGCGTTTCAGACTCGTCCTCGACTGTCCACGGACTTCGTGGTCGATTGGGGCGCCTCCATGCTGGAGCCGGAGACCGAGGAGACTCAGAGTAGCATCCTGGTCACCAAGCTTCGCGCCGACGCAATGCCCATGCTCCGATATCGAATAGGAGATATCGCGTCATTTCCTCCCGGCTCATCGCCCGGCTCGCCCGCCTTCACGCTTGAGGAAATAGTCGGTCGTGAGCTCGATGCGATCTGGACTCACAAGGGAGACCGGGTCCACGGCATTGCCTTTCCGCACCTGTTCAAGGACTTTCCGATTCATGAGTTTCAAGTGAGACAACGCGAAGATCTTTCCGTAGACGTTTTCGTTGTGCCGCGCGAGAATTTTGACGAGGCATCGGGCCGCGAAATTGCCGGCGTCATTTCCAGCAATATCGGCGGCGCCGACGTTCGCGTGACCGCCGTCCCTGCCATCGAGCGCACCACCAGCGGAAAATTGCGCCCGGTGATCGGCTTGCCTCGATTCCCGGGCAAGCCGTCCTCATGACACACGCAGTCGCGCCAGACCATGCCGTCGGCATCGTGCGCCGTGAGGGGTATCGCTACGATGATCCTGATGCCGCGCCGGTACGCATGCGCGCGCTTCTGGCCGAGTTGGGCGACGTCATGGGCTGGGCAACGCCCGATAGAGGACCACTCGGTGCGCTCATTGCGCCCGGCGCCAAGGTGCTGGTCAAGCCAAACTGGGTGCTACATCGCAATCTCGGTGACTACGGCACCGACGAACTCATCACCAATGCCTCTCTCGTCAAGTCGGTCGCCGAAGCGGCGCTGCAGGCCGGCGCGGGGCGAGTGGCCATCGGCGATTCGCCCGTGCAAGGATGCGATTTCGAGACGATGCTTGAGCTTGGACAGCTCCGAGCATGGGAGCGCGAAATGCTTGCGCGTGAGAAGCGTTTCGCTGGCCTGTTCGACTTTCGTCGAACCACACTTCAAGACGGGCGCGCTGGCGGTGAACTGGCGCGCGAGCGATTTGCGCTGGAGCAGTACGTGCTCTTTGACCTTGGCGAAGCGAGTCTTCTCGAACCAATTACACGCCCCGGCGCATTTCGAGTCACGATGTACCCGCCGGATCTCATGGCGCGCACACACGCGCCGGGGAAACATCAGTTCCTCGTCGCGAAAGAGGTTATCGACGCAGATGTCGTCCTCAACCTGCCGAAACTCAAGACCCATAAGAAGGCGGGCATTACACTCGCCCTGAAGAATCTCATCGGAATCAACGGCAACAAGGAGTTCCTCCCTCATCATCGGGTTGGCGGCTCCGAGATGGGAGGAGATTGCTATCCTGGCGGCAGTCGCCTGAAACGGGTGCTGGAGTGGTCGCTTGATCAGCAAAACTCGGCATCAAGTCAGCGCATGTCGTTCGCCTGGTCGCAGGCGGCGCGTGTGCTCGATGGTATCGCTCGACGACGCGGAGATCGCATGGAGGTCGAGGGGTCATGGTCGGGTAATGACACCATCTGGCGCACGTGCCTCGACCTGAATCGCGTATTGCTCTACGGGCGGGCGGACGCGTCCATGGCCCAGACTCGCCAGCGGCGCGTGGTGAATATCGTCGACGCACTCATTGCCGGACACGGCAACGGTCCGTTGTCGCCAGAACCCATTCCCATGGGTTTGCTCCTCGGCAGCACGAGCAGTGCGGCGATGGACTGGGTGGGGGCGATGCTTTTGGGGTATGCGCCCGAACGCATACCCATTACGCGAGGAGCGTTTGAAGATTTTCCGTTTGCACTGACATCATTCCGTTCGGACGACGTCACCGTGTTGGGCGATATCGGCAATGGCGCTGCACACCAGGTCCTGACAAACTCTGCGAACTGGACCGTTCCCCAACTTCGCTATCCGATTGGTTGGCTCGACGCAGTGGTATTGAAGAGTGCGACCGCCGCGACAAGCGAGTTTTCAACGCACGAGCCTTCCGCCTGATCGTCGAGTGCTTGTACGACTCAGTCCGGCGACCCGCCCAACGCATCGCGCCGAAAGCCGTGCTTCTCCATGAGGCGATAGAGTGTTGTTCGATCGATACCAGCGAGTCGCGCCGCCCGCGACATGTTTCCGCCCGCGCGTGCCGTGAGTCGGCTGAGATACTCCTTCTCGAAGTGCGCAATCAGGTTGTCTTTCGCCATATGAAACGGCTCACTCATGATCGCGGCGGGCAGTCCCGACTCGACCGTGGCGGCCGGTCCGTCGTCGTAGACCGGGATGTCATCAGGCCCAATCGCCCTACCCGGATCGGTGATGACAGCCAAGTGCTCGATCACGTTCTGCAGTTCGCGCACATTGCCCCGCCAGGGACGCGACTGCAGGAAGACGATGGTTTCGGGAGTGAGTGTCGGTACGGCCGAGCCACCCGGCCGATGGCGTTCCCATGACCTGGTCAGAAAGAACTCGGCGAGCAGGGGAATATCTTCCAGTCGCTTGCGCAAAGGCGGCAGCTTGATGGGCACCACGCGCAACCGATAAAACAGGTCCTCGCGCAGGATGCCTTGTTGTACGGCTTCCTGCGGGTCGCGGTTGGTGGCCGAGATGAATCGCACATCAACGACCGCATCCTGAGTCTCGCTCCCCAGTCGACGAACGACACCGTCCTGCAACACCCGCAGCAACTTGGCCTGAAGCGGCATCGTCATTTCGGTGAGCTCGTCCAGGAACAGCGTGCCGCCATTGGCGACCTCCAGCAAACCCGGCTTGTCGCGATCGGCACCGGTGAATGCGCCTTTGCGATACCCGAACATCTCCGACTCCAGCAAGTTCTCCGGAAGCGCCGCGCAGTTGATCGGCACCAGCTTGCGGCTGGTCCGGCGACTGTGCTTGTGAATGAACTGCGCGATCATTTCCTTGCCGGTGCCGCTTTCGCCCGAAATCATGACCGAGGCGTCGGTGCCGGCGACCTTCTGCGCCAGGTCTACGGCTTTGCGGAAAGTCGGGGACACGCCCAGCAGCGACATGCTCTCGCTGGAGCCACTTTGCGCAACCTGAGAAGGCTTGATCTCGCGGGTGTCCTTGGTGGTTTTGACCGCGTGTGCAGCGCGCCCAACCAGCACTTGCAGATGCGAGGCCGAGAATGGCTTTGGCAAATAATCCCAGGCGCCGGCGCGCAATGCTTCGATGCTGGAGGCGACACTCGGATTGCCCGTCATCACGACGACAATGATCTCCTTGTGGGCGTCAACGGCCGCCTTGAGGATCTCCATTCCAGTCACCGGACTCATGTACAGATCCACCAGCACAATGTCGAACCGTCGCCGCTTCACCATTTCCAGCGCCTCTTCGCCGCGCCCGGTCGACGTGACCGCGTGCCCGTCCATCTGAAGGACCGACGCACAGCCCTCGCGGAGGGTGCGATCGTCATCGACCACCAGAATACGCAGTCCGGTCCCCTTATCGGGGACCTTGTGGGAACTGGTGTCGCTCAGGAACGGGTCGTCAGGCATTGGATGCGCCACAGAGTTCGGACAGGGGTGCGGAGATCGAGGCAAGTGGTCGGCGTTTCGCCACGGGAACTGAATCGTCTATCGCTGAGCCGGGTATCGAACGGCGGCGCAATGATTGGGCGAATCTCATCGTTACCTATCGCCAGTCAAGCCTTTCGTAGCCTTTGAGCAACAATAGTCGTTTCATGACCGCAACATATAGCAGTTCGTCACATATTG
>JBEBIR010000354.1:0-4404 GCA_040080315.1 Gemmatimonas sp. | reverse complement strand
CGTGTAGGGCGCGCGGCGGCCGATGCACTGTTCCCGGTGCACGCACCCATCGTGGAGCCGATCCAGCCAAATGGCGCGAACGCGGCGCGATTCGAGGCGACGCAGATTCCGGCACCCGGCGCGCCTGAACCCACGGCAGTGGCCATGCTGCGCGCGACGCCTTCGAAGTCGTTGTCGAAACTGCTGGCCTTTGCGCCAGCGCGAAGTGATGATGCCATCGGCAGCAACAATTGGGCGGTGGGTCCATCGCGCTCAGCGTCAGGTCGCGCGTTGCTGGCCGGAGATCCGCATCTGGAACTCACGCTGCCCAGCATCTGGTATGAGGCGCATCTGGTCGTACCCGACACACTCGATGTGTACGGTGTGACGATTCCAGGTGCACCCGGCATCATCATCGGATTCACCCCGGCGCTGGCGTGGACGTTCACCAACACCGGCGCCGATGTCATGGATTATTACGCCGAGCAGGTGGACATTGCGGAGGCGCCGTCGCGGTATATGCTGGACGGGGAGTGGCGGTCCCTCACGCTACGCGTCGAGGCGTATCGCGATCCGGACGGTCGGAGTGGACACACTCCGATTCACGCACCGTGGACCCATGCAACGCGTGGGCAGCAAGTGGATTTCGGTGCGGTGGACGGTGCTCGAATCGATGCGGGTGCTGGAAGGTTTTGACGCGGCGTCGCGCGCGTCAACCGCTGAGGCCATGCTCGATGCCATGTCGACTTTGTATGAAGCTCCGGCGCAGAACATGCTGACTGCCGATACCGCGGGCACGATTGGCATTCGCTCCACTGGCCGCTATCCCCTGAGACCCGGAGACGGCCGGGGCGATCTACTGCGCGACGGTACGCTCAGCGCCAGTGATTGGACGGGCTACTGGTCACCGAGCGAGTATCCTCAAGCCATTCGTCCTGCACAGGGCTTTCTGGTCTCCGCCAATCAGGAACCTTTCGATCCCAAGGTGCAAGCTCGCTATTTTGGGGCCAACTGGGAGCGTCCGTGGCGCGCCATGCAGATCAACAAGTTGCTGCGCGCCGACTCGGCGGTGACGCCCGACGCGATGCAGCGCATGCAGAGTGATCCCGGAAGCGCCCGGGCCGACCTGTTTGTGCCCGCGTTCCTGAACGCTGCACGCGCGGCGCCAGAGAACGCGACCGTGACGCGGGCGGCGACACTGCTGGCCGAGTGGGACCGGGGATATACACGCGAGAATCGTCGGGCCGTGCTGTTCGAGGAGATGATGCGGCAACTCTCACTCCGCCTGTGGGACGAGCTTCGCACGGACAGCACCGGCAATCCCATTCCCAGCGACATGATGATCGCCACGCTGCTCAGCGACTCGTCGTCGGCATGGTGGGATGATCTGGCGACACCAATGTTGGAGCGGCGCGATGCGCTGCTGCGAGACGCGATGTCCACGGCGCTCGATTCGGTGGTTGCACGCCGCGGCGAACCCACAGATGATCGTTGGCGTTGGGATCACGTGCGATTTGCCAACATCTTCCACCTGCTGCGACTGCCGGCGTTCTCCCGTCGTGAGATTCCGGTGCAAGGCGGTTCGGCTACGGTCTGGCCCTCAACCGGCGATGGGCGTCATGGTCCGAGTTGGCGCATGGTCGTCGAACTCTCGACTCCCCGTCGCGCGTGGGCGACGTATCCCGGCGGCCAGTCGGGGAACCCGATCAGCATGCGCTACGACGATCGACTGACGTCGTGGCGAAACGGTCGGCTGGATACACTTCGATTGCCCGCGACCAGCGAGCAACTTTCCGAACGTCAGCAACGCGCGCAACTCGTGTTGACACCGACTGGACGGGCGCGCTGATGCGATATCTGCAGATGTTGTTGCTCACCGCACTGATGATCGCGGGCACATGGTTTGCCGGATGGATGTCAGTGCCGGTGCTCGCCGCGTTATTCGCCCTCATTCGGCGCGACCTGCATGCAACGCGCGATGCAGGATTGGCCGCGCTTCTCGCCTGGCTCGTGCTGCTCCTTCGCCTTGTCATCGTTCCATCATTCAGTACGCTGCTCGATCAGCTGGGACAGATATTCCCCATGCCCGGCGTTGCGGTCGCGGCCCTCTCGTTGCTTCTGGCGGTTGTATTGGCCGCCAGTGCCGCGCGCCTGGTACTCGGCATCGTCGGTGTGCGCCCGAGCGCGTCGGCGTGAGTTCGTCGACCCTGCGCTGAATTCACCGAACTGATCTACACGGAAGACACGGAACCCAGGAACAGCACGGAACAAATACCCCAGTTCATTCCGTGCTGTTTCCGCGCAACTTCCGTGGTTTCCGTGTGAAGCGGTTTGGCGGTTTGGCGGTTTGGCTGTTTGGCAGTTTGCAGCCTGTCCGCCACACCACCTGTTACCGTCCACGCTCCGCAAGCATCGACGCTGGATCATCACTGATGATGCCATTCACTCCTTTCTGCCAGAGGCGTTTGGCCTGAGCCGCATCGTTGATCGTCCACACATGCGTTACGGTATTCGAGCCGCGCAACGAACGCACCAACGCACCGATCGGCACGGGGACTCCGTTGTGCGACGGCGGAATGCAGAGCGCATCGAATCTCGCGATCGTGGAGCGGCCCAGCAGCGCGCCGGGGATGGCCCGCGCGACTTCCATCATGCTGGCGCCGATGGCGAACCCTTCGCTCCGCAACGGCGCCACCGACGCGGCGGAGAACCCCGCGACAATCACGCGCTGGGCCAATCCATGTCGACGAATCGCGACGCGTAACGGCTCCGTGGCGGCGGGTGTCTTGAGTTCGATGATCAGGGCGAGTTCGCGCGGGAGCGACTCGATCACGTCGTCGAACGAGGGAATCACGGCGCCGCGCGCGCGCCATGGATAGGTCTTTCCGCCATCGACGGTGAAACGATAGCCGGCGTCGATCAGGCGCAATTCGGCCAGCGTGCGCAGCGCGACTGGTCCCGTCTCATTCGTGGTACGATCGAGCGTTGGATCGTGCATCACCACCAGATGTCCGTCGCGCGACACCTGCAGATCGAACTCTACGCCGTCAGCGCCCAGCGCCGCCGCCTCACGCAAGGACGGCAGCGTATTCTCCGGAGCATGCGCGCGATTGCCGCGATGGCCGATAACCGGCCGTGCGAGCGGATCAAGCAGGATCATGATGGAACATAGCACGAAGGGGTGGTACGTCGACTGACGTACCACCCCTTCGCCGCACTCACCTTCATCGTATCACGGCAAGGTTCAGAACGAATACTGCAGGCGCGACATGATCATGCGGCCGATTTCCGGCGCGCCGGGGAATGTCCGCACACGGTTGTCGAACAGATTTGTGGCATTCACCGACCACATGACCTTCTGCGCACCGATGTCGAATCGCTTGGTAAACTGCGCATCGAACGTGAACGCCTCGGCGACGTCGCCATAGCAGAACGTGCCCGCCGCGGCCGGGCACTTGCCAAATCCCGTGGTGCCGTTGGCCGGTGTTACCTGACCCGGCTGACCGGCGGCCAGCGCAAACGCCGTGTTGGTCGCGTACACACCAGAGCTGACCGGATACGCCTCGTTGTAACGCGTGCGAAGTTCGAAGCCCACACCGTTGCCCTCGTTGCGGTATCGCGCACCGAGCGATCCGCGCGACTGCGGAGAGTTCGACATGAACGGGATGCCGCCAATGATGATGTTCTTCCAGACGTTCTGATTCTGATAAGAAATCGCCGCATCAAAGGTCAGGCGCTCTGTCGCAACCACATCCAGCGCGAGATCCACGCCCTTGACCCACAGCTTCTTGTCGACCTTCTGATAGGTCGCGTAGATGTTTGTGGCTGAGGTATTGGGATCGTTAAACGTGACGACGCCCAGCGGTGCCGGTGCCAAGCTGGTGGTGAGGGCGCCAGCGATCCCGGTCACCAGCGCATTGATCTGCGCGGCGCTCAATCCCAAGGCTGCGAGATTCGGGCCCAGGCTTTCGCCAAGACGCCCACCGATGTAGCCGCCAAGCTGCGTCGGATTGCCGAACCACACGTTTGGTGTCGCCAAGGCTGCGGTCGTGGCGACATCGCCGCGTTCCTGACCCCAGACCGAGATGTCAAAACGGAACTTGTTGTTGACGATGCCCTTGTAACCCACCTCGTACGTCTGGTTGTACGACGCCGTGAGCGGCCCGATGTCGGGCACCTGACTTGTGGTGAGCGGCGTCGTGGCCGATGAGATATACGAGACGCGCGTCGCGATGTCCGCATTCGTCGGCGCGCGGGTGCCCAGGTAGGTGATCGCGCTGGAGGCGAACTGCGTCGCGAACGACGCCGGCACGCCATTCGACTGCAAAGCGCCCGCAATGGCCGCCGTGAGCGCCGTGGCATTGCCCTGCACCAGTCCGGGGAACGCGCTCGCGGCACTGGCGCCGACATACCCGCCAGCACCCG
>JBEBIR010000353.1:0-4404 GCA_040080315.1 Gemmatimonas sp. | reverse complement strand
TGGTGGAGCTGTCGCGCCAGCGCGTCCCGATAGTAGAGCGTGGCGTCGGCGATGACGGTGTAGCGATCGTCGGCCGCGAGCTTCGACTCGCGTCGGCCGCCGATGTGCGGTGTCTTGGCGGCCAGCAACACCCCGGGACCTGGCCGCGCGTGCTCCCGCGTGGCTCCATGCGCGTCGACCGACCGCGAAAGAATCGCGTGGACTTGTGCGTCATCCTCCGCGCCCTCGATATCGAGCAGGGCGAGGAGGATCGTCATTCGTGCCAGCCGGCTATCGTATCGGCGACATCGTCTACCGCGGCGAGGTCGCGCGAGACGAACAGTGTATACATCGGCACGCGCTCCGCGATGGCGGCGCAACGACTGAACACCTCAATGCCATCGACGCCGCCAAGCAGTACGCCGAGTTTCGAGTGACGCATGAGCGCAATGGTCGCCAATGGCGCGGTCATCCGTTCGCGCTTTGCCCGTGCTCCTCCGTCATCAGGCACCGGCACGAGTTCGTACAGGGCTGCGACCGGGCAGGTCGCATCCTGCAGGGCATCGGTCGGGAGTGCATCGAACGCGCGCTTGTCAGACAGTCCAAGTCGGCTACCACCGAGCGATGCGAATCGGCCGGCGGAATCCTCCCAGAGTCGGACACTATGCACGCCGGGGCGCGCCGCGAATGTCGACGGGGAGACGGCAAGCGTATCGTCGGTCATCAGTCGCGCGCCTCGCGACACCAACGTCATCGCCAATGTGGATTTGCCGGATCCCTTTGCGGCAAGAAAGCCCACGGCGCCTGCCGGCAGGGAGACGGCGCTGCCGTGCAGCGGCATCATGCCTTGCTCATACAGCGACAGCGAAAGCACCCGCCCGAGCATGTCAACTCGCGCGAGTTCGGCATCGCAGCCCGCTCGCGGATACCAGACGATCTCGCGTCCGCGGCCGATGACATCAAACGTTCCCGAGTCATCGAAGATCATGCGCATCCCTTTGGCCGTCCGCCACAGCTCTCCGAAGGCTCCCGCTCCCAGTTCCGCGCGCCCGAGCAACGCGCCCGGCGTCGGGACCACCTCGCCTTCGGCCACGCACAGCTCCCATTCAATAGGAGCGCTCTCGGAAGCGGTACGGAGCTCCGGAAATGGGAAGGGTGCTTCGAGCACGCCTCCAAACGCGGTGTAGCGCAACGCTAGAGCGGAAAGGGACTCGCTGAGAGGAGGAACCGCCTGATGTTGAGGGAGCATAGCGCGGTGCCTGTTCACGCGCCACGGGTGGACCTTCATGGGCTTGCTCATGTTGTGCGAAGGCGGCATCGTCACGGCATGAAGACCGCGCCGCGCCGGATACCTACGCTCACGCAGGCCCTGATTGCGCCGTTCATGGCTGCCGTAGGCTTGGCGCGGCCAACGCCGATCGCGGCGCAGACGGCCGCGCCACCGCCTGCTTCACAGAATCCGTCGCCCATGGCCGAGGCGACGCGCGCGCATGAACGCCTCGCCCGGAAAGTCCTCGCGGGCACCACCCGTTCCTTCGCGGGACCGGCGAACAAACCCATCGAGGTGTTCGTTCCGCAACAGGCGCGCGCGAGGGACGCCTTCGATATCGTGGTGCACTTCCATGGCGACGCGTGGCTTCCACAGCAAGCCGTGGCATCGCTGTCCGGCCATCCGGTGACGGCGGTGGTCAACGTCGGGTCGGGTTCTGGCATCTATGACCGCTCGTTTACCGATCCGACTGTCTTCGACTCCCTGCTGGCTGGTGTCACCAGAGTCGTATCGGACGTGCGCGGGAGCGCCTCGCGCGTTGGACGCGTGACCCTGGTGGGATTCTCCGCCGGGCACGGGGCCATTCGGGCAATCCTGCGCGAGCCGCGCCATTTCGCGTCCGTCAACGCAGTGCTGCTCATCGACGGAATGCACACGTCGTATGTTCCCGAGGGAACGGTGCTCGCCACCGGTGGCGCGATGGACACGACCAACTTGGTCGCTTTCCTCAACTTTGCGCGTGCGGCCATGCGGGGAGAGAAGCAGTTTCTGGTTACGCACTCGGAGATCTTCCCCGGCACGTTCGCCAGCACGACAGAAACCGCCGACTGGTTGCTGCGTGCGCTCGGCCTTCATCGAACCGCCGTGCTGCGCTGGGGACCTCGCGGTATGCAGCAATTGAGCGACGTCCGATCGGGACGATTCGAGTTGCGGGGCTACGCCGGCAATTCTGCGCCGGATCACGTTGATCAGCTGCATGCGATGCCCGAGCTACTGGCGCGACTGCTCAAGCGGTGATGGGATCCGTGCCACGTCGTCAGGCCGTGCGCACGAGTAACGACGGTGTATTTTCGCAGTTCACTTCCTTTCGGAGAATTATCATGCGCTTCGTACTTGCGACGACCGCGTTGGCCGCCGCGGTGGGAATTGGTTTTGCGGCTGGTCGCGTCCCGTCAGCCGCGGCGGCGGACGACCACGCCATGCATGACATGAGTGCCGCGACCACGCCCATGGATGGATTCCAGCAGTCCGCCGCAATTCCCGCGTCGAGTAGCACGGCGCCCGATCGCATCGCCAAATCGCCTCGTCATGCGGAATGGGTGTCCATCAAGACAGGTGCCGCGGACAGTGTCATGGCGTGGGTGGTGTACCCCGAGCGCAAGGACAAGGCTCCGGTGGTGATCGCGATTCACGAGAACACCGGCATTAATACGTGGACGCGATCCGTCGCCGATCAACTTGCCGCTGACGGGTTCATTGGCATCGCGCCCGATCTCACGACCATGAAACGGACGGGCGACTTGAAGGCCGATGCCACTCCCGACGCCGGACGCGCGGCGATTGGGCAGATCACGCCGGAGATGGGCAATCAGATCGTGGATGCCGTCGCGAAGTACGGCATGTCGTTACCGGCGGCGTTGCCCAAATATGGCATCATCGGCTTCTGTTGGGGTGGCGGCCGCTCGTTCCTCCATGCCACGCACGCGCCGGGGCTTGGTGCCTCGGTGGTGTACTATGGCTCGCCGCCCAGCGCCGAACAGATGGCGGCCATCAAGGCTCCGGTCCTTGGCTTGTATGGCGGCAACGACGCGCGTATCAACGCCACCATTCCGGCCACAGACTCCACCATGAAACGGTTGGGCAAGTCGTACGAGATCCACATTTTCGACGGCGCGGGACACGGATTCCTGCGGGGACAGGACCAGTCACCGGCGAATCTCACCGCGGCGCAGCAGGCTTGGCCGAAGACGGTGGAGTTTCTTCGGAACAAGCTGGGCAAGTAGAATGCAGGCAGGTGTCATGCGCGCATCGCTCGTCACCTATGGAATTCTGCACTTCCTTGTTGACGCGGTCGGTGCGGCGACGGTGTTCGCGATCCTCGGTCGCACGGGCGTCGGGCTGGACGCGCCGCTGCTGCTGGTGTACGGCTTGATTTCGTTCGCCTCGCGGCCCGTGCTGGGTCTCGTCGTCGATGCGAACTTCTCGGCGCGTTCCGCAGCGGTCTTTGGGAGTGCGCTGGTCGCGATGGGGTCGACGCTGCTGTCGCGCACCCCGTTCGCGGCGGTAATCACCCTTGGCATCGGCAACGCCTTGTTTCACGTCGGCGCAGGCAGCATCTGTTTTCGACTCAAGCCCGGACTTGCTGGTCCTTCCGGAGTGTTCGCTGCTCCAGGTGCACTGGGTGTCTTCGTGGGAACCGTCCTTGGCGCGCGCGCGCTGACGCAACCCTGGATTATCGCGATGGCCCTCGTCGTGACGGCCGGAATGTCGCTGACACTGGCGGAGCCATCTCAGGAGCAGGCGACGTTCACGGCCGACCGGAGCGTCAGTGATGGGCCGATCGCACTCCTGCTGCTTTCCATCGCGTCCATCTCGCTGGCGGGTTTCGTGTTTCGATTCCCGTGGCAGGCCACGCCGTCGCTGGCGGCGGTCGTGGTGATGGCGGTTGTCGTCGGTCGGGCCCTCGGCGGTTTGCTCGCCGACCGCTTCGGGTGGCGACGCATTGCCTTGGGCGGACTGCTCTTCTCGATTCCATTCCTGGCAGGCGGCATGGCGAATGTCGTGAGCGGCGTGCTTGGCCTCGCACTTCTGAATCTCGCGTTGCCGGTTGCCTCCACGGCGGTGTTTACGACACTGCGCACTCATCCGGCTTTCGCGTTCGGACTGGTCTCCCTTGCCCTGATCGCGGGCGGCCTTCCGGCACTGGTGGGGATTATGTCTCCGCTGACGCAGTCCAGCGTGCGCGTGCTGCTGCTGCCAGTCGCCTGCGGTGCGCTGTATGTCGGATTCAAGAAGGTGGCGTCGTTGAACAACGCCGTCGTGATATCGCGTCCGTCGATTCCCGGACTATTGTAGTGCCGCTGCAGTACACTCCTGCCACGAGGGTCGCATGGTGAGCATTCGCAGACGCAAGATCGCCGTAAAACGAACGCTGG
>JBEBIR010000016.1:0-18395 GCA_040080315.1 Gemmatimonas sp. | reverse complement strand
CCGATTTGCGGCATCAGCGCGGTCGCCAACGCTGCGCTCCGCTCCACCCAGTACGCGCACATCGCCGCGTTGGCCGTAATACCCACCACGCATCGTGCTGTGAGCATGTCGATGGCGTTGGTGAGAATCTGCATCGACAGCAGGATGTTGTGCGCGATCACCGGCATCATCACGTTCAACTCGAGCTGTCCGTGTTCGGCGGCAATGGCGACCGTCGTGTCGCACCCGATGACCTGAAAGCAGACCTGGTTGACCATCTCGGGAATTGACGGGTTGATCTTGCCCGGCATGATCGACGAACCTGGCTGCACGGCCGGAAGCACGATTTCATCGAGTCCCGTGCGCGGACCGGACACCATCAGGCGCAGGTCACTGGAGATCTTCGACAGATCGAGCGCCAGGCCGCGCAGTGACGCCGAGAACGCGGCGGCGTCACCCATGCTTTGCATGAGTTGAATGCGATCCTCGCCAATCCGCAGCGTGTCGATCCCGGTAATGGCCTTGAGATGCGCGTTCATCAACGCCGGGTACGCCGGTTCGACGGTCACACCGGTACCCACAGCGGATCCGCCGATGCCAAGATCATTCAGGTAGTCGGCCGCCTCGACAATGCGGCGACGACATCGCTCGATTGTTCCCGCGTAGGCAGTGAACTCCTGCCCCAGTCGAATCGGCATCGCGTCTTGCAAGTGCGTTCGCCCCGCCTTGACGATGCCATCGAACTCCCTGCCCTTGTTGGCGAGCGCGTCGCTGAGCGAGACGATCGCGCGCAACAGGGCGGGCAGCTGACCCAGTACCGCCAGCCGAATGCCCGTGGGGATCGTATCGTTGGTGCTCTGCGCCATGTTCACATGGTCGTTGGGGTGCACGGGCGCGTAGGCCCCGCGCGCGGCCCCCAACAACTCATTGGCGCGATTCGCCAACACCTCGTTGGCGTTCATGTTGTGCGATGTGCCAGCACCCGCCTGATACGGATCCACGATGAACTGATCGAGGTGTTGCCCTCCCAACACCTCGTCGGCCGCCGCGATGATCGCATCGGCCCACGTCGCGTCGAGCCGACCCGTGTGCCGGTGGGTCATCGCGGCCGCTTTCTTGATCCACACCTGAGCAATGACAAACGGCTTCAGCGGCCGCAATCCGCTGATGGGGAAGTTCTGGACAGCGCGCACCGTCTGCACGCCGTACAGAGCCTCTGCCGGAACCTCAAGTTCGCCAAGCGGATCCCGCTCGATACGAGTGACCATTCGCGTCACCGGATGCGAAGGGTGAGGACGCAGTTACGGCTGAAAGACCAGCGTGGTATCCACTGAGGTGGCGATGTGCAGAATCGTGCGCGCATCGATAACCGCCTCGCGCGTGCGCCACCGCGTGACCTGCAGCGCTCGCTTGGCATTCGGCGACGCGAGAAATGCCGCCAAAGCGGTGGTGGGCAGTTGATGGGCTCCATCGTCTCGAAGCGCGCAGTAGATCTGCTCGTTGGCGTACGTCGAGGTGGGCGGATTCGCATAGCGAAGCGAGAGGATGATCGCCGCGGTGCTGTCGTTGCTCGAGTTCCATGTGAACATCATCGGCGTTGTGCCCGTGGGCACGGTGATCACGCCGGGGATGATGGGCTCGGCCAGTCGCACACTGATGGTCGACGACGGGTATACCGCCGCGTCCCCCGGAATGGTCGCTTGGACTACATCGCCCGCCCCGTAGCTGAACGGCGTGTTCTCCGGATTTGCATATCGAAAGTAGGTCTCGTCGTACGGCATGGTCACGCTGGTGGCGCCATACGTGAGCGACACTTCCGGGCCCGCTTTCTTTACACCCTTCACCACTGCGGTGGACGTGTCCACCGCCGCGTACACACACTGATCGCTTTGCTGCAGAGCGCTGTTGGGCACGGCGGCTGTGTACGCTTCGAAGAGGATGACCGTCGCATTGGCCGACGCCCGACTGTTGGGCGCATTCCGCGCGCGAATGCTGATCGACCCATAGCGGTTGGAAACCGGGTTCGATTCAGTCAGGCTCGTGCACGCCGTCATCGCGACGACACAGGCACCTGCTGCGGCCAGCCGCAGCGCGGCGCGACGGCGGATTGTTGAGTTGCGAGAGCGCATCGGAACCTGCCGAAAGGAAGGAAAGAGGTGTCTGAACAATGTGCGCGCCGTCAGCGGCCTGCGCATCGGTCAAGCGCCCACTGGGCGCGCGAATCCTCGAAGAAACGGGTTGTTTTCACATTCCCGGGCGATGGTGGTGGTCTCTCCGTGACCACACAGTACCCGCGTATTGGGCGGGAGTGTCGTCAGGCGCTGGAGCGACCGCTGCATCGCCCGGGGATCGCAACCAGGGAGATCGGTACGCCCGATAGAACCCTCGAAGAGCACGTCACCCGACACGCAGAGTTCCGCGCCAATGAACGCGACGTGTCCCGGTGCATGTCCGGGCAGATGCCACACCGTGAACTCGGCGGTGCCCAATGTAAGCACGGCGCCCTCAGACAGAGGAACCGTCTCGCCCGTTGGCTGCTCGACGTGCAGCCCGAATCGGAGCGCGCTCGACGCCGCCAGATCGTACAGCGGGCGATCGAGGGTGTGCAGCCAAACCGGGACTTCCCCCGCTCGCACGATGGCCGCCACCGCTCCCAGATGGTCGAAATGCGCATGCGTCAGCCAAATCGCCTGCAGGACACAGCCGCTATCGGCAACCGCGGCCAGCAGACGTTCAGCCTCGTCGCCCGGGTCGACCAGCACGGCCGTCCGCGAGGCGAGCTCACTGAGCAGCCAGCAGTTTTCCTGCAGCGGACCGACCGTAAACCCTTGAGCGCGCACGGCAGACTTCATGTCGCCTCGTGATGCGAGAGCCAGCGTTCCGCCTCCAGCGCTGCCATGCATCCGGAGCCGGCGGACGTAATCGCCTGTCGAAAGTAGTCGTCGTGCACGTCCCCCGCGGCGAAGACGCCTGGCACATTGGTCGCCGTGCGCCATTCGGCCACCTTGATATAGCCGCTGTCGGTCAACGCCACTTGTCCACCAAGGAATCCGGTGTTGGGCGCATGGCCGATCGCCACAAACAAGCCGCCGAGTTCCTGCACACGCGTCATACCGGTCTGCATGTCGGTGAGCTCAACGCCGGTGATCACGTCATCGCCGAGCACTTTCGACACGCGCGCATTCCAGATGACCCGCACCTTGGGATGCGTCAGCACGCGATTCGCCATGACTTTGGAGGCGCGGAAACTGTCGCGACGATGAATGACAATCACTTCACTGCCGAACTTCGTGAGATACATCGCTTCTTCCATCGCCGTATCGCCACCGCCGACGACGCCCAGCACCTTGTTCCGGTAGAATGGAATGGCGCCATCACAGACAGCGCAGGCCGACACGCCCCCGCCCGATTGCGCGAGTCGAATCTCGTCGGGCAGGCCAATCCACTTGGCCGCCGCACCGGTGGCGATCACCAGTGTGCTCGCCCGAACCGGCGTGCCGTAGTTCGGCGTCACGACAAACGGTCGGACGGATAAGTCAACCGACTTGACCAATTCCGAAATGACGCGCGTGCCATAGCGAATCGCCTGTGCCTTCATGCGATCCATCAAGTCGGGGCCGGAAATCGGCTCCGGAAAACCGGGGAAGTTTTCGATCTCGGTGGTCAGCATGAGCTGTCCGCCCGGCAATTCGGTTCCGACTGGCTCGCCTTCGAGCACGACGGGTTTGAGGTTGGCGCGCGCCGCATAAACAGCGGCGGTCCAAGCGGCGGGGCCTGATCCGATAATGACGATCTGTTCGTTGGGTGTGTCAGTCATGTCTGCTGCAGCATGGAAGCGTGTCCGTGAATCATGAGTATCCGCGCGCGCATCAGGTGATGCGGAGCACACCCAGCGCGCCATGGCAATGCGACACCGTGCCAACCAGCACGTGGAGCGGCGCCTCGGTCAACCACGACGCCAGCAGGTCGTCGGCCACGGCGATCCGGTGCGCGTCGATCATGCCAACCCCGTACGTGCGATGAGCACAGTGAAAGATAAGCGACCCGTCGATGGCGCCGCCCTGTTCTCGTGCGAAGCGCGCCAATGCGGGCGGCATGCTCCAGTCCCGTTCCGTGCGTGTCACCGGGCATTTCGCCGGCTCGATGCAATTGACCGGGCACGTCCACGTCGCATAGCTGACATAGTGACGTCCGTCCGGTGCGGCGCGCTCCCACGGCATGGGCGGCGTAGAAGGCAGCGGAGCAATCGACACGTCGCGTGTCGGCCATCGCGCGCGGGCGCGGTCCATCAACCAGTCCAGGCACAACTGCGGCATCAACGGAGACGGCACCATCGCATCGCGTTCCAGCGCACGGGCGCCGACCTCGAGCCACTGCGCGAGGTACTCCGACCACGTGGCGATCTCCAGATGTACGGGCGCATGGCGAAAGGCGCCTGCGGTCAGCCGCTGCGCCACGAGGCAATTGGGATCGCGATCAACCACCACGATCGCCTCTGCATGAAGCGCACCGCGCTCCGTGGCACGCGTGAGCTGTTGCGCATACCACGAGCCATAGCAGCCGCCGCCGATGACGACAATGCGACCGAACTGCAGCGCATCGCGTCCCGTGATTCCATCCGGCGACCGCGGCATGCCGTCAGCGCCAGAGTTGCCGTCCACCGTCCACCTGCAGCGTGGTGCCCGTGACGTACGTGGCGTCCACCAGATAGTGGATAGCCTGCACCACATCGTCCGGACTCCCGCTGCGGGCGAGCGGAACATCCGTCAGGAACTGCTGCAGCCTCTCGTCAGTCAGGTCATCTGGTGCGAGTACCAGTCCTGGTGCAACCGCGTTCACGCGAATGCGTGGTGCGAGTGCAGCCGCGATTGCGCGGACAAGTTGGGTCACCGCGGACTTCGTAACCTGATGCGGAATGAGACTCGGGAAAGTCGCCTCGAATGCGAGGTGGTCAGACATCTGCACGATCACACCACCCTCCGTCATCACACGGGCGGCCGCCTGCATCAAAAAAAACGGGGCGCGAAGATTGATGGCCTCCACGCGGTCCCACTCCGCCGGAGTGACCGCGTCGAACGCGTGGCGCGTCATGAGGGACGCGGAGCTTACCACCACGTCAAGCCGTCCGAACGCGGCAATGACTTCGGCGACAACGCGTCCGGGCGCCAGCGCGTCGGCAAGATCCGCCTGCACCACGTGCACTGGCGTTCCCGCCGCACGCAACGAGGCCGCGAGCGCTTCGGCCTCCTCGGGAGAGTGTCCGTGATGAATCACGACGGCGTCGCCTCTCTCGGAAAAACTCCGCACAATCGCCGCGCCCACGCGCCGTGCGCCGCCGGTCACGAGCGTCACGCGTTGATCGATCATGCGCGCGTCCCCGTCGCAGCGAGTCGCGCGGCAATGGCCGCATCCTGTCGTTCAAGCCACACCAACGGCACCAATTGCCCGCCCAATCGTCGCGGACCTTCATGCGTGCCGTGCCAGTCCGATCCTCCGCTTGGCAGCAGTCCGGCCGCTTCGACGATCGAAAAAAGCTTCTGCTGGATGACCGGCGGATGACCCGGATGCAGAACTTCAACGCCATCGAGTCCGGCTGCCGCCAGCGTCGCGACCCGTGCCGCTGACGCCGAATCACCAGGATGCGCCCAGATCGCCAATCCGCCCGCGCGATGCACGAGCGCGATGCCGTCGACAACATCGAAGCGAGGCTTGTCGACATACGCCTGACGACCGAACCCCAACCAGCGGTCGAACGCCTCGCGAAAGTCCCTGACCCACCCGCCGGCGATCATCGCCCGGGCAATATGCGGCCGGCCGACGGCGCCCGGTCCGGCTTCGCGCAGCACGGCGTCAACGGTCACCGGAACGCCGAGTCGGTTGAGCGTCGCCACGATCTGTTCCGCGCGCACGACGCGATCATGCTGAAACTGTTCCAGCGCCGACCGCATGGCATCCGTGTTCGACAGATGCAGTCCCAGCAGGTGCAATTCCTCGCCGCCGAAGTGCGTGCTGAGTTCGACACCCGGCACAATGCGCACACCGCGCCGCGCGCCCGCTTCAGTGGCCTCGGCAAGTCCATCCACGGTGTCGTGATCGGTGATCGCAATCGCCACCAGATTCGCGGCGTGTGCGGCATCGACCACCTGCGCCGGCGGCAGCGCGCCGTCCGAGGCCGTCGTGTGTACTTGCAGATCCACAAACGCCGGCGCGCTTCTCTGCGTCTCCAGCGCGTCGACGGTACCACCTGGGAGCGTCACGACTGGTAGCCGGCCTCAGGCGAGCGCGCTCCCGGCTGTGATGTGCGAAACAGCGCAATGAGTTCCTCGTCGTCGAGCGCGGCCAGCGAGTGTTCACGCGCCGTGGGCGCCGCGCGAGTCACCGGCGAATAGCGCGTCACGCGAATCTCACGCGCGTCGCCCTGCCCGGACACGAAGACCAAGCCGAACTCATCACCCATGGATTGCGTCAGCAATCCGGAGGGAACGACGCGCCCGTCGCGACCGTCAATATCAATACGTCGAGCGGGCATGTTCAGGCTTCCGTCACGGCACGCCATAATGGCGCCGGCAGCGCGCCGTCGTGGACCGTCGCGACCACCGTCGCATCGGCCGCCTCGGTGAACTCGACAAATCGCCCTGGCTCATCGAGGTGTTCGAATACCCAGAAATGCGCGTGCACATCCTGCGCCGCGTGGCGCCGTGCGGCGAGCGTGCCGAGAAACTCCGCGCGATCAGCAGCCGACACCCGGCGCTCAACCATCATGAGCACGCGTGCCGCGGGCATCACTCAGAACCCCGTTTCAGGAATCGTCTCAAGACTCTTCTTCAGATCCGCCATGAAACGGTCCGCATCGGCGCCGTCGACCACACGATGATCAAAAGAGATCGAGAAGTACGCGCACGTGCGAATCGCGATCGTATCCTCTCCGTCGGGGCCGGTGAGCACCTTGGCTCGCTTCTCGATCGCGCCGAGGCACAGGATGGCCGTGGTGCCAACGGGAATGATCGGTGTTCCGCTGAGCGATCCGAACACGCCCGGGTTCGTCACGGTGAACGTGGCATCCTGCACGTCCATCGGGTTCAGCTTCTTGGTGCGTGCACGCGCCGCCAGATCGTTGACGGTCTTCGTCAGACCCGTGAGCGACAGTTCGTCCGCCCGCTTGACAACGGGCACAATGAGTCCCGACGGATCGAGCGCGACCGCGATGCCCAGATTGATCGACTTGCGATAGATGACATCCGTGCCGGCGACCGCTGCGTTCAACACCGGGTGACGTTTGAGTTGCATGCCCACGGCCTGCAGAATGAACGGCAGGAACGTGAGCTTCTGTCCGGTCTGGACCTCGAACTCGGCGCGCATGGTTTGACGAATGCGTGCCACGCGCGTGAGATCGATTTCGAAGAACGACGTCACGTGCGCGGCCGTTCGCCGAGCCAGCGTCATATGTTCGGACGTCAACCGCCGAATCTTCGACATGGCCTCGACGGTGTCACCGGCCCAAGGCGTCGGCATTGGCGCATGCGAATCGGCGCCCGCCATCGTCGCTGCAGACGGTCGGTGTGCGAGATACTGGTCCAGATCCTTCCTGGTCACGCGACCGGCGATACCGGAACCCGACAGGCGCGCGATGTCCACACCGTGTTCGGCGGCGATCTTGCGCACCAACGGCGACGATTTCGTACGCAGGCGGTCTTCGAGCGAACCGGCGGCGGCCGGCGGCGCAGCGGCACTGGTCACTTTCGCAGGAGCGGCGGCGGCGACCGCAGTACTGGTGACCGACGTCGCGGTCGGGACCGTTACCGTGCCCGCGGGTGCTGATGGCTCCGCGGGGGCCGCCGCGGCCGTGGCCGCATCCGTCTCGAGACGCGCCACGATAGTCTGGACGGCGACGGTCTGTCCTTCGCCGACCAGAATCTCTACCAATATCCCGGCCGACGGCGACGGAATTTCGGCATCAACCTTGTCGGTCGATATTTCGAAAATCGGCTCATCGCGTTTGACCGAATCGCCAATCTGCTTGAGCCAACGCGAGACTGTACCTTCGGCGATGGACTCGCCCATCTGCGGCATGGGAACATCTATGCGTGCCACTCGTTCATCCTCGATCTGAAGAGCCAACCGACGGCGCGTCGAACGCCACGCGATCGGCGATGCGATCGGCGCGTCGCAACCGCCACAGCGCAAACGCGGGTAAGGAGATCGCGCCGATGATCGCTCCGTACCCGGCAAACACCCACCAATCGCACGCCGGGAGTCCCGGCAGCGGCGTGCATCGAACCAGGAAGCCGGTCAACTTGCCGATGCCGACTCCGACCATGGCACCGCTCGCACCACCAATGAAGAATGTAAAGCATCCGACACCGATGTTGCGGCCCACACGATCTTCGCCCATCAGTACGCGGCTTCAATCAGGTGGCGCGGATCGGACTTCGGCGCCAGCGTCGTGCGGTGGACATGACGCACGATCAGGGCACCTTCTTGGTGGTGGAATCTTTGGCGGTGGAATCCGGCAAACGCGGCGCCGGCGCAACGGCCGCACCGGGTTCATCGCCTGACAGGATATCCTGCGTCCAATCTTCCGTGCGCTGCAGCTTCTGTGTGGAGTCCCGGCGGAATTCCAGCGCCATCGCCCACATGCCGGCGGTGACATACATAAGGCTCGCGCGATACGTACCCAGCTCACCCGTCTCTTCCAGTCCGTTCGCGATCGACTTGCGATCTTTGCTGGTGGCAAAGATGCGGCCCTGTCCGCCCTGAATTGGCGTGCCGGTGGTGCGGTCGTGCACGGTGATCCGCCACACCACCTGATCGAGCGCGCGCGTCGGTCGCGTTTCCGGTGAAACGCGCACCGTGAACGAGTCCGTGCGGAATCTGAGTTCACCGATGGGCGTGGTGTCGGCATCACACGCCGCCGACAGCACGGGAACCATCGCGAGAATCACCAGCCGTGAGAGACGCGCGCGCCAGGTCGTCATTGGTAGTATTCGAGTCCGAGGTGGGTGATCTGCTCCTCACCCATCAGGTGACGGAGCGTGTTCTTCAGCTTGGTCTGCTGAATGAAAAGATCGTGCTCGGGTTGCAACCCAGGTGCCGCCTGCGGCGACTTGTAATAAAAGCTTAACCATTCCTGAATCCCCTTCATCCCGGCGCGTTTGGCGAAGTCGCTGAACAGCGCCAGATCGAGCACCATGGGCGCGGCCAGAATGGAGTCACGGCACAGGAAGTTCACCTTGATCTGCATCGGGTAGCCCAGCCACCCCTTGATGTCGATGTTGTCCCAGCCTTCCTTGTTGTCGCCGCGCGGCGGATAGTAGTTGATGCGCACCACGTGCGAGAAATCTTTATACAGCTCGGGGTAGATCTCCGGCTGCAGGATGTTGTGCAGCACCGACAGTTTCGACTCTTCCTTGGTCTTGAATGACGCCGGATCATCGAGGACTTCGCCGTCGCGATTGCCGAGGATGTTGGTGGAGTACCAGCCTTCAAGACCCAGCATGCGCGCCTTGAGTCCCGGTGCGATAATCGTCTTCATCCATGTCTGGCCGGTCTTGAAATCCTTGCCCGAGATCGGGATGCCGCGTGACTGCGCGAGCTCCGTCAACGCTGGAAAGTCGGCCGACAGATTGGGCGCGCCGTTGCAGTACGGAAGGCCTTCCATGATCGCGGCGTACGCGTACAGCATGCTGGGCGCAATGGAATCATCGTTCGCGTCCATCGCCGCTTCAAATGCGGCCAACGTCTGATGCTGCGGACCGGCCTTGATGTACGTCTCGGTGGAGCCCGTCCAGACCATCACGCCGCGCGTGGCACCGCTGGATGACATGACGTTGCGAATGTCCGCGCGAAGCTGTTCGGCAAGATCCCGCTTGTTCTTGCCCGTCTTCACATTGGTGGCGCCCTGAATACGCGTGACATACCGACTTTCGAACACCGCCGGCATGGGCTTGATCGTCTTCAGAAAATCGGCAATCGGGTCGATGTCGGATTTCTCGAGCACACCGGCGCGCGTGGCCGCCGTGAACGCATCATCGGGAATGGGATCCCACGCGGCAAACACGATGTCGTTCAGCGAGGCGAGCGAAACAAAGTCGCGAATGAGCGGACTCCGCGCTTCCGTGCGCTTGCCCAGGCGAATCGTCGCCATCTGCGTGAGCGAACCGATGGGCGTGGAAAGCCCACGGCGCACGCGCTCGACGCCGGCGATAAACGTGGTGGACACGGCGCCGAGACCCGGCGTGAAAATAGCCAGCTTGCCCGTGGCCGGCGCTACAGACCCGGGGGTGCCGCGATTCGATTCGGTCACTTCGCTTGTTCTCCCTGTGCGGTGGTCGTTCGGTAGACATAGAGCATACGCTGCACGGCCGTGATCCAGGCGGTGACGGAGAGCAGCGTGACGATAAAGGCGAGCACCCACCCATGCAGGGCGAGTCCGAAGAACGCTTGTGGCGCCGACAGCAGCGTGATGCGCTCCGGGCGCTGCAGCAAGCCGACCCGCGCATCGAGTCCCAGGCCTTCGGCGCGAGCGCGGGTGTACGAGGTCAGGAACGTGCCCACAAGTCCGAGCAGCGTGATCACCAGAAAGGTGTCGCTCTGATGAACCGGGCTGGTGGCATAGAACACCACCAGTCCGCCCATGAGGAAGCCGTCGGCGACCCGATCCAGTGTCGAGTCATAAAACGCGCCGAACGTGGAACTGCGGCCGGTCCGGCGGGCCACCGTGCCATCAAGCACGTCGAACAGCGCGGTAATGCCCAGAAACCAACCGCCCGTCCTGATATGGCCCGTGGCAAAGATCAGACCCGCCACGATGGTACAAATCGTACCAACGGTCGTGATGGTGTTCGGATGCACTCGCCGGCGCACGAGCCAAGCGGCCACGGGTTCGATGACCCGCAGATAGCCGCGTATGATCGCGTTCCAGAGTGAGAGCATGTCGACGGCTGGGGGGCGTAAGGCTGAAACGACCGCGGGACGAGGCGTGCCTCGTCCCGCGGCGCCGCTGGGCCGTTCAGTGGCAGGCCAGCCTTACAAAACTAGGACCGCCGAGGCATCAACGGTAGAGATGAATTCGCCGGGCGTCTCGTTCGAAGGCGACGACCGCCGGCAGTTGTCGGTCCATCACCGCATCCGGGTCGGCTCCTCCAAGGATGGCCTCGCGGACACGCGACGAACCCATTCGCTCATCAAACCCCTTGGCGGTGACCCGCAGGCTGTCCTTCTGTATGCGGGCCAACGCCCACAGAATCGCCGCGCCGATGCGGGCGGGCTGCACGCGGTCCCGGTCGGTCACTTCAATCCGTACGCCTGGAATCGACTGACCCGCATACTTGCCGTCGCCAGGTTGATTTGGAGTGAAACGCTCGGCGCGAAATCGCACACCGCTAAGTGAGAGATCTTCCAGAAGCGCGACGACGGTGTCAGCGCGCAGCCACGGCGCGCCGAATCGCAGAAACGGCTCGGACGTGCCACGTCCCACCGACAGGTTGCTCGCCTCAAACGGTACCAGCGCCGGATACACCAGCGCGTTCACGAGGTGCGGCAAGTTGGGAGACGGACGAACCCACGAAACCGAGGTTTCATCGAACCACATCTGACGACGCCAATACCGCATAGGGACCACCGTCAGCCTCGTTCCGAGTTTGAGCTGCGCGTGAAAGAACCGCGCCAGCTCTCCCATGGTGAGCCCGTGTCGAAGTGGCATTGGGTACAGGGCGAACCCATTGGCCGACCGCTCCGCGGTGGGCTCGTTGGGGTTGGCCAGCGCCGAATCCAGCAGCGCACCCTCGGTACGTGTCCCGGTGAGCGGATTGGGCCGGTCGAGCACCACTACAGGGATGCCCCGTCGCTCGCCCGCCTTCATGGCATAGAGCATCACGCCGACGTAGGTCCACGTCCGCGTGCCGATGTCCTGCAGATCCACCACGATGACATCGACGTCGCGCAAGAGGCTATCCGGCGGTGCAATCGTCGTGCGCTGGTACAACGAGTACACAACGAGTCCGGTCTTCAGGTCGGTCTCATCCGCGAGATTCGGTCGGTCGGCGGTACCGCTCACGCCGTGTTCCGGCGAGAACAGTCTCACCAACTTGACCCCCGCACGTTGCGCGCGCGCGTCGCTCGCCAGCAGATCGATCGAGCGACGACCTTTCTCATCCACTCCAGTCTGGTTGGTGATCAGCGCCACACGCTTGCCGGCCACCAGCTTGATGCTATCGTCCAGAAGCCCCGTGATTCCGAGACGCACCTTGCCGCGATACGGCAGACCCTCGATGCCCTCGTCGTGCATCGGTCCGTTGTCCCGAGGTCCGTTGGAAGCGCAGGCAGCAGCGAACACCGCAAGCGCAGCAAGCAGCGTTCCCCGAATCACCCGGCGACTCGAAGGAAGCACTGATGTTGTCACGTGTACCAACCCGCGTTCGAGATGCGTCACGCACTCCTCCGATTGATGCCGGCGCGCCAAGCTGGCGCACCGGTCCCGCCTTCCCGCCAACACACGATGCCTGAACGCCCCTACCTGCGACCACTGATTGCGCCCACCGCGCGACGCGCATTCCCCGCAGCCCTGATCTTGTTGATCAGTTGCGCCAGCGGCGCGGTCACGGTTCGTGAAGCACGGCCCATCTCACCCATACCCGGTCGCCTCTCCCTCACGCCCGGCACGCCGCTCCCAGACGCACACCGTCGGTGGATCGACAGCACCCTGGCCACACTCACGCTGCGCGAGCGCGTGGCCCAGATGATCATGGTGTGGGTACTCGGAGATTACACGAACGCACGCGAACCGGGGTTTCTCAAGATCGTTGACCAGGTGAAACGGGACGGCGTCGGCGGCGTGGTCATGTCTCTGGGCTCGCCGATTGAGGTTGCCGACAAGGTCAATAGCCTGCAGCGGGTGGCGAGGGTGCCGCTCCTCGTGGCCAGTGATGTCGAGCCGGGACTCGGTCGGCTGGAGGGCGGCGTGTTCGTCACGTCGGTGTACTCTGCAGGTACGGCTACCGTCCTACCCAGCAACATGGCAATGGGTGCCGGCGACAGTGAATCCGATGCCGAAGCGATGGGGCGCATCACGGGACTCGAGTCACGCGCTATTGGAATCCACATGGCCTTTGCGCCGGTGGTGGATGTGAACAACAACCCGGCCAATCCCGTCATCAACACCCGCTCGTTTGGCGAAAACCCGCAACGTGTTGCGGCGCTTTCGGCGGCGTTCGTTCGTGGATTGCAGAGCACCGGCGTCGCCGCCACTGCCAAGCACTTCCCGGGACACGGTGATACCGATACCGATTCGCACCTTGGCCTGCCGGTGATCAATGTCCCGCGCCAGCGACTGGACGAGATCGAGCTGATTCCGTTCGCCGCCTCGATACAGGCGGGCGCGGCCGGCATGATGACCGCGCACATCGCGCTGCCCGTGGCGTACGGCGACAGCATGCCCGCCACCCTGTCGGCACGTGTGATGCGCGGACTTCTTCGCGACACGCTCCGATTCCGCGGATTGACCGTCACCGACGCCATGACGATGGAAGGCATCGCGCGAGGGTTCGGTGTCGAAGAAAGCAGCATTCGCTCGGTGGAAGCGGGCGACGACGTGTTGCTCATGCCCCCGGACGTTACCCGCGCCATCTCTGCAGTAGTGGGCGCCGTCGAATCGGGTCGAATCCCCGCCGCGCGTATCGATGAGAGCGTGCGTCGCATTCTCGAAATCAAGTTGCGCACCGGCGCCGCATCGCGACCGCTGGTCTCACTCGAAGACTTGCGAGATGTCGTGGGTTCGCCGGAGCATCGGCAACTGGCGCAACAGGTGGCCGACCGGTCTATCACGCTCCTGCGCGACCGCGACACGCTCGTCCCGATTGCCGCTTCAGCGTCGCTTCACGTGTTCACGTTTGCGCCCGACAACGATCCGCTGTCCGGCACCTGGTTCACGAACGAACTGCGCGCCTCGAGTGCGCGCATACGAGCCACCCGTCTTTCTCCGCGCGCGGGTCCCGGCGAGCTTGACTCGCTCCTGAACGACGCGAGTCGTGCCGATCGCGTGATTGTCTACACGTACACGCGCACGCTGGAGGGCGAAGGACGCCTCGCCATTCCCGCGACGATCGCCGGTTTTGTGTCGCGCCTGGCCGAGACCGGTCGATTGGTGGTGGTGGCCGGTGGCAATCCGTACCAGATTCGGCAGATGGCGGTTCCGAGCTACCTGGTGACCTATGGTCGCGGTGAAGCGCTTGAGCGGGCTGCCGCGCGCGCCGTGATGGGGCGTATTGGTACCAGCGGACATATTCCCGTCTCGCTTCCGGGCTTCTTTACGCGAGGCGATGGGCTGATTCGAACTGCCGGCGTCGCGCCGGCCGGAGGCAAACGATGAAGCATGCGATCCGCTCCGCCCGCCGGGTTGCGCAACTGCTAGGCGGCTCGACGCTGTTGCTTGGGGCGTGTGCCTGGGGCTTTGGTGCCTCACGGCGTCCGGCCGAGGGCCTCGAGGACTCGCGTCGCAACGCGACCGTGCTCGATTCGATGAATGCGGTGTTGCGTCGCGCACTCGCCGATGGTGCCTTTCCCGGCGCGTACGCGGCGGTCGGCACAGCGCGCGGCGTGATCGCCGAAGTGGGGGTTGGACAGTTGGACGTCAATGATCGCACGCGGCCCGACGCGGCCACTGTTTGGGATCTCGCCTCGCTCACCAAGGTGGTCGGCACGACCACGGCGGTGATGCAACTCGTTCAGCGCGGCAGGATCGCGCTCGATTCTCCGGTAGTTCGCTATCTGCCCGAGTGGACGGCACGCGGCACCGCCGCGATCACCGTGCGCCATCTGCTCACGCATTCGGCGGGATTGCCAGCGTGGCGACCTCTGTACAAGGAAGCGACGTCGGCCGACGACGCGATGCGCAAGGTGTTCGCGACCGCTCCCGACACCGTGCCCGGCGTGCGTTTCCTGTACAGTGACCTCGGCTTCATTCTGTTGGGCAAGCTGGTCGAACGCGTGAGTGGCGAATCGCTGGCGCAGTATGACGTGGCGCATGTGTTCAGTCCGTTGCAAATGCGCGACACGCGGTATCTCCCACCGGCCAACTGGATTTCGCACATCGCGCCCACCGAGATTGATCCCTGGCGCCAGCGACACCTGCGCGGCGAAGTGCACGATGAAAACGCATCGATGCTGGGCGGCGTGTCGGGTCACGCGGGTTTGTTCGCCAGTGGACGGGACCTCACGCGGTTCGCAAGGATGTACCTCAACTTCGGCGCGCTCGACGGGACGCGCATTCTCGATTCCGCAACCGTCGTCATGCTTACTCGTCTGCAGGACAGCACGGTGTCCCGGCGAGCGCTGGGATGGGAAACCCCCACGGGGGGCAACTCCGCCGGTCACCGGATGTCCTCGTCCGCGTTCGGACATACCGGCTTTACGGGCGGATCACTGTGGATGGAGCCCCGGCAGGGGATCTTCGTGCTCCTCCTCACCAACCGCGTCAACCCAACGCGGGAAAACCGCAAGATCGCGTCGGTCCGGGTCGACATGGCCGACGCCGTGATGGGCGCCTGGGCGGCCGGGCGGTGAAACTGAGAGGATTCGGGGAACACTCGACCTCGGCGGGGTTTCTTGAAGGGGAGCGATGTAGTCGCTATTTTTCCATAGAGTCCTTCGCGACCCGTTCGGTCGGTCACCGCGCCCGCCGTGACCGCTTCGTGGGCGCGCAAACAGATCGGCGGTCGATTCACAGACCAGCGATCGATTCGGAGACGACGCAATGAGCACGATGCAGCAGCCTGAGGTCATGGTGGTGATTACGCCAAACGCCGCCGTGGAAGTGCGCAAGTTCATGGAAGCCGAAGGTGTCACGGCCGAGCAGGGGGGACTGCGCGTGTCGGTCATGCCCGGAGGCTGCAGCGGCTTCAAGTACGGACTGGTGATTGAGGACAAGATTGGCGATGACGATCTGGTGGTCGCCAACGACGGATTCAACGTGTTCGTCGATCCCTTCTCGGCGCAGTATCTGTCCGGCACCGTGATCGACTACGTCACGTCGATGCAGGGGTCCGGCTTCACGTTCAAGAACCCCAACTCCACCGGCGGCTGCGGCTGCGGGAGTTCGTTCTCGGCGTAACGTTGCTCCGCGACAAAGTTCTCAGGCCCGCGCCCTCGTCTGAAGGCGCGGGCCTGTGCACATTCCCACTATGCCATCTCCTCACATTGCGCCCGACGGCTCCAACAGCACGTCCCGTGAGCGCATTCAGACCGTTGTTGTGGTTACGCACGATGATCTTGCGCGCGAGGTCGCCAGCCGCATCGCGGCGCTGATCCGCGCGCGCGCCGCCGAAGGGAAGACCATCGTCCTCGGCCTTGCCACGGGCTCCACACCCATTGGCGTCTATCGTGAGCTCATTCGTCTGCATCGCGACGAGGGGTTGAGTTTTCGCGGGGTCATCTCGTTCAATCTGGACGAGTACTGGCCCATGACCACCGACAGCATTCACTCGTATCACCGCTTCATGTGGGAGAATCTTTTCTCCCACGTGGACATCGACGCGAGCAACGTCCACATCCCCGACGGAACGTGGGCGCGGGATCGCATCGACGAGTCCTGTCGCGCGTACGAAACGGCCATCGTGGCGGCCGGCGGCATCGATTTTCAGCTCCTGGGCATTGGCAAGACCGGTCACATCGGCTTCAACGAGCCGGGATCGGGCGAGGCGAGCCGCACGCGGCTCATTCACCTGGACAGTGTCACGCGACGCGACGCAGCCGCCGATTTCTTCGGTGAGGGGAACGTGCCGCGCGAAGCGATCACGATGGGCATCGCGACCATTCTCGCGGCGCGCGAGATCGCGATCCTGGCCACCGGTGAACACAAGTCCGGCATCGTACGACGCGCGGTGGAGGGAGAGATCGATCGCGCGGTGGCGGCCACGTTCCTGCAGCGTCATCCGAACACGACATTCTATCTCGATGAGTCGGCGGCGGCCGAACTCTCGCGCATCGCCACGCCGTGGCTTCTTGACGAGATCGCGTGGACCGACGCGCTGGAGCTTCGTGCCGTGACCTGGCTGGCCAAGCGCACCGGCAAGGCCATCCTCAAGCTGACGGAGCACGACTACGCGGAGCACCAGCTTTCATCGTTGGTGTCGCGCTACGGCACGCCCGGCGCGGTGAATGGCATGGTGTTCAATGCGCTGGGCGCGAAAATCCGCGGCAAGAGCAAGCTGCCGCGCGGTCAGCGCGTCATCTGCTTCTCGCCGCATCCCGACGACGATGTGATTTCCATGGGTGGAATCCTTCGCAAGTTCGTGGAGAATGAGAACGACATGACCGTGGCCTATATGACGAGCGGCAATATCGCCGTCTTTGATCACGACGTTCGTCGTTATATCGATTTTCTCGAGCGTCTCGATTTCGAACGGATGAGCGAAGGATCCGCGGCGCGCACACTGGCCGCGACGGTACGCGCCTTTCTCGACTCGAAGGCCCCGGGGGCGGTTGATATCCCCGAAGTACAGGACATCAAGCGGTTGATTCGTGAATCAGAAGCGGTCAGTGGCATCGAAGTCATGGGACTGGGCCGTGAACACGCACGATTCCTCAACCTGCCGTTTTACCAGACAGGCAAGGTGCGGAAGGATCCGATCGGCCCGGCCGACGTGGCCATCGTCGCGCAACTGCTGCGCGCGATGACGCCGGATATTGTCTTCGTGGCCGGCGATTTGTCGGACCCGCACGGCACGCACCGGATGTGCAAGGAAGCGATTGATGCGGCATTGGTCGAGGTGTACGACGGATCACCCGATGCGCCGACCCCCCCGCAGGTTTGGTTGTATCGCGGCGCATGGCAGGAGTGGCCGGTCACCGAGGCCACGGTGCTGTGTCCGATGTCCCAGGAAGAGCTGACGCTCAAGATCCAGGCGATCTTCAAACACCAATCACAGAAAGACTCCATGCCCTTCCCCGGGCAGGATGAACGGGAATTCTGGCAGCGAGTCGAACAGCGCAACAAGTCGACATCAGCCGAACTCGATCAACTCGGACTGGCGGAGTACTTCGCCATGGAGGCCTATGTCATCGCGTAGCGGGCGCGCGTCATGATTGGACGATTCAACTTGCTGGACCTTGCCGTGTTGCTGGCCTACCTCGGCGGGACAACCGCATTGGGCATGTGGATCGGCCGCGGTCAGCGCACGGCCAATGAGTACTTCGTGGCCGAGCGCGCCATTCCGTGGTGGGCCGTCATGTTCTCCATCGTCGCCAGCGAAACGTCGGCCCTGACCTTCATCAGCATTCCAGGATTGGCGTACACGGGGAATCTGGGCTTTCTGCAGGTGGTCGTCGGGTACATCATCGGTCGCATCGTCGTGTCGTACACGCTGCTCCCCCGCTACTTCCAGGGACAGTTGGTCACCGCGTACGCTCTGCTGGAGACACGC
>JBEBIR010000352.1:0-4415 GCA_040080315.1 Gemmatimonas sp. | reverse complement strand
GATGCAGGCCTTGGATGAGTTTTTGCATGAGTGATCAAGGGGCGTGTGGAATCAGTGCTTCGACCAGGCTTCTCGTGCCCGTCGCAAGTCGCGTTTCGTTGTTCGAGACCCTTCGGAATCCGCCTCCAGCAGTCTGAGGCCGTCCAATAGCCATGTGGCGAGGCGCGGATTGGTCAGGTGATAGTAGACATGCCGCCCGTCCCGGCGTTCCAGCACGATGCGACGTGCCCGCAGTTTCGCGAGGTGTTGCGACGTGCTGGACGACGACGTGGCCAGCAGCTCGGCCAACGCGGCGACATCCAGTTCCCCCAGACCAAGTTCCTCCACGATGCGCAGTCGATGCGGGTGATTCAGCACCGAAAGCATCTCGGCCAGTTGCTGGCTGGCGTGAATACGAAATGGCATGTATCGAAAGCCTCCGCAACTCCGGGAAATTACGTATGCACATGTTCTAATATCTACACATTATAATCAATACGCGGACCTCAGACGTTCTGTCTGCCGTCTTCGGTCTTGCGGTCTGTAGTTCAGACTGTCCGTGTCGTGCGTCTGGCGTCCTCCGTCTTCCCGTGTGTAGTTCAGCGGTCGGCGGCGGTGAATCAGTCCGGCGCCTGACTAGTCGCCAGAAGCCGTCGGCAGCCGCATACTAATGAGGTGACACACCAAACCGACCGCCTCTCCACGGCCCTGGCCGGCCGCTACCGCATCGAGCGCGCGCTGGGCGCCGGTGGCATGGCCACCGTCTATCTCGCCGAAGACCTGAAGCATGATCGCAAGGTCGCGATCAAGGTCTTGAAGCCGGAACTCGCCGCAGTGCTTGGCGCGGAGCGGTTCGTGGTGGAGATCAAGACCACGGCGGCCATGAGTCATCCGCACATCCTGCCGCTCTTCGATAGCGGCACCGCCGACGGGTTCCTGTTTTACGTGATGCCCTACATCGCGGGCGAAACGATTCGCGAGAAGTTGAACCGCGAGACGCAGTTCGGCGTGGATGACGCCGTGCGCATCGCGCGCGAAGTGGCCGATGCGCTCGACTACGCGCACCGGCATGGTGTCATTCATCGCGACATCAAGCCCGAGAACATCATGCTGCACGACGGGCGCGCGATGGTGATGGACTTCGGGATCGCGCTCGCGGTGAGCGCGGCGGCCGGTGGCCGGATGACCGAGACCGGCCTCAGTCTTGGCACGCCGCACTACATGAGTCCCGAACAGGCGACGGCGGAAAAAGAGATCACACCCAGGAGCGACGAGTACTCTCTCGCGTCGGTGCTGTATGAGATGCTCGCCGGTCAGCCACCGCATGTGGGTGGCGCCGCACAGCAGGTCATCATGCGCATCATCACGGAGCAGGCGCGGCCGGTGAATGAGTTCCGCAAGAATGTCCCCGCACATGTCGTGGCCGCGCTCGCGAAAGCGCTGGAGAAACTGCCGGCCGACCGGTTCGAGAGCGTCAAGACGTTCAGCGACGCGCTGACGAACCAGTCGTTTGCCACGGCAGCGCCGACGTCGAGGTTCCGCGCGGGACAGACCACGGGTGTTTCGCAACGCGTATTCCTTGCCACGGCCGCAATTGCCGTCGTCGCCATCGTTGCGGCCGCATGGGCGCTGAGCCGTCGCGAGCCGAAACCGGTGACGCGCGTGAGTATCGCGCTCCCGGACAACCACCAGCTCACGGATGGCACGACGCAATGGCGCGTCGCGCTCTCTCCCGATGGCCGGACCATCGTGTACGCGGGCGGTCCACCAAATGCCAGAGCACAGTTGTGGGTGCGCAAGCTCGACGACCTCTCGGCGACACCATTGGCTGGGACAGAGGGCGCGTCGAACCCGTCGTTCTCACCCGATGGCAAGCATATCGCGTACCTTGGTAACGTTTCCGCTCGCGTCATCCGGGTGATCCCGGTCGCTGGCGGACCATCGGTCACCGTTGCCGACTCGCTCGTGGACAACGGCGGCGTGTCATGGGGTCACGATGGGTACATCTACTTCGATGCGAAGCTCGCCGGCGACGGGCTCGCACGCGTGCGCGAGACAGGCGGCAAGGCCGAAGTCGCGTCAATGACGGACACGGCGGCTCGCGAGTCCTTTCACGTCCATCCTGCGGCGCTTCCCAATGGACGCGGCGTGCTGTTCTCGGTGGCGCACGGCATGGCGCTCGACGGTTTCGATGTGGCCGTGCTGGATACGCGAACCGGTAAGCACAGGATCCTCGTTCACGCCACCTCCGCACGCTATGCGCCGTCCGGTCATCTGCTATACATGACCGCCACCGGTGCGATGTTCGCGGTGCCGTTCGATATCAACGAACTCCGTATTACCGGCGAGGCGGTCCCGATATTCGAGGGGGTCGCGGTGCGTTCTCTGGGGCGCGCAGAGGTGGAGGTCGCCGCGAACGGAACCCTTTTGTATGCGGCCGGTGGCAGCGGAGCGGTGAATGAACTCGTGTGGGTTGCGCGCGATGGTTCGGCCGTTGTAGTGGACAGCAGTTTCACGGGTCGTTTTGTATCACTCAAACTCTCTCCTGACGCGCGGTCGGCGGTGCTCACACGCGTGGAAGGCACGAAACAGTCCGTCGTGGTGAAACAGTTGGACCGGGGCCCGACCACCAAGGTTGCCGACGACGGCACTTCGCCCACTTGGTCTGCCGACGGAAAGTCCATTCTTTTCGTGTCTCGTCGCGGGATCGAGCGCGTTCCGGCCGACGGGAGCCGACTACCCGCTCTTGTCTCGAGCGCGCAACTCGTCGCGAGTATCTCAGTCTCAGGCGATGGGAAGTGGTTGTTCTATGGCCAGGCCGGTGTGTACTACGGCCTCATGTTCGGCGATACCGTGCCGCGCCGACTCACGGAAGGGCTGATGAATCGCCGAGCGACGCTTTCTCCCGACGGCAAGTGGCTGGCGTACGATTACGACGGAACCGGACGCTTCGAAGTCATCGTGGTGCCTTTCCCCGACGTATTTGTCGCGCGACACCAGGTCACGACGTCGACGGGAGGAAACGTTCCGCGATGGTCACCGGACGGAAAAGCGCTCTACTTCATGGACGATCAATCGCGTGAACTGTGGAGCGCGCCGGTCACGCTCGGCGCGAAGTTCTCGGCGGGCACGCCACGCAGAGAGTTCCGGCTGCCGGGCATCGCGTCAGCGGCGGAACCCGCTCCGGATGGCCGCTTCCTGGCGCTGCGCCTTGCCGACGAACGCGCTCGCAGTGGCGGCATCGAATTGATTCTCGTCGAGAATTTCCTCGAGGAGCTCAAGGGGAAGGCGAAGGTGAAGTAATTGTGCTAGCGCGCCGCGGTCCGGAAAAGCCACACGCTGGTAACGATCACGCCGACGCACGGAGTGAGAAACACCCATTGTCCGATACTGAGCTTACCAGAGTGTAGCGCCCAGATGATCACGAGGCTCACCGCTGACAACACCACCAAGGACAGCGCACCTATCCGACGAAGGCCAGGCGAAAATCCCGCGGCGGCCAACGCCAGATATACCACCGGAAGTACGTAGATACCCCAGCGCGCGAACCAGTCGGCATTGCTCAGCACAACGTTAAAGACGCCGAGCAATCCGCGCGCGCGGGCCGCTTGTCCGACAAGCAGAAACGCGGCGGCGAGGAGCGCATAGGGCAGCGCCACGAGCGTCGCGAGTACGTGTACGAGGCCGCGCATCCTACAGCACCGCCTTCGGCACCACGCGCCTGAGCCAGACCTTGAATCGCTTTCCCATGCTGACGCCACCGTCGGGATTGAAGTTGGATGTCGTGTGCCACGCGTTCTCGGGCCGCATATCCACGTCCATAGCGCGCGCCAGATCGCCGGCGACGCGCGTATCACGGATCACCACAACACATTCGGTATTCAGGTTGGCGCTGCGCGGGTCGAGGTTGAAGGTCCCGATGATCGCGATGTGGTCGTCCACCACCATCGACTTGGCGTGCAGCCCGAACACGGGTGCAAAGTTGAGCGTGGTCTGCAGTGCACCGGTCATGATCTGTCGCCGCACGGCGGCATCGGGCTTGAACTCATAGAGTTCGACACCCATCTGCAACAGCTTGTCGCGCTCGCGCTGATACCCGCTGAACGCCTCGAGATTGTCCGTCGACGCAAGACTGTTGGTGAGGATCCGCACGCGCACGCCGCGCGCAATGGCTTCGCGGAACAGGTCCTGGCTCACCTGCGTGGTGACGAGATAGGGCGACTGAATGGTCACCGACGTCTTCGCGCCCTTGATAAGCCGAATCAGTTCCGCGGTGCTCTCGCCACCGCCGCCGAGTCCGTTGGCTCCGGAGTTCTTTCCTGGGGCGTCGGTGACAAACGTGACGCTGTCCGACCACACCAGCGCGCCTGATTCGCGGATGCGATTGAAGGTCATCGGAACCGATGCGATGCGTTCGCGAACTTGCGGCCAGAAGT
>JBEBIR010000351.1:0-4417 GCA_040080315.1 Gemmatimonas sp. | reverse complement strand
AGTTCGATCGTGGTGGACCTGCGATATCGCGGCACCGACAACTTCACGGGTGCGCCACTGCCGGGATACGAGGGCAATCGCGCATTGCTGCGTCGTGAGGCCGCCGCATCATTGGCCAAGGTGCAGGCGGCACTCAAGACAGAAGGATTGGGACTGCTCGTGTACGATGGGTACCGGCCGGTGCGGGCGACCGAGGCCATGGTGGCGTGGACGGTGCGTGTGCATCGCGAACATCTGGTCACCGACGGGTACATCAGTGATCGCAGTCGCCACAACCTGGGCGTGGCCATCGACTGCACCCTCATCGATCTCGCGACCGGGACACCAGTCGACATGGGCGTTGCGTACGACACGTTTTCAACGGCGTCACACACCGCGAACGCGACCGGACAGGTGGCGATCAACCGCGCGCGCTTTGTCGCCGCGATGGCTCGCGAAGGATTCAAGAACTACGACCAGGAATGGTGGCACTTTTCCTACGAGGTGCCGGCCGCGTCACTCCGTCGTTTCGACGAAGTGATTCGATGACGGAGCTGTGGGCGACCGTCTTACCTTCACCGGTCGGCAGCACCTGGACCTGGACCGACGCATGGATGTTCATCGGCGGCGTTCTCGCCATGCGCGTCGCATTTTTCTGGATCGCCACGAAGGCGTTCGTGATGATGATCCCCGACGGCGATCAGTGCGTCATGTGCAATGGCGAAACGCTGGCGATCGCGCGTGACGGCTGGTGGCGTGTTTTGGGCCCGCGTTTTCGCCGCAGCTGGTGTCTGGACTGCGGGTGGGAAGGACTGCTCCGCCGCGCTGAAGTGCCCAGCATGTTCACAGAGCCCTACGATTCAGCGCTTTCGGTGGCGAAGAGCTTGAGCCAGTCGGGCCAGTTGCCGCTCAGCTCGAAGAAGTCGTCGAAGTAGTTGAGTCCGCGCTCCTCAAGCGTGTCAATCAGATCGGTGAGGGTGGTTTCGCCCACCAGTGGACCGACCACAATGAGGCCTGATTCCACGCGGAATTCGTCCGCGGTGAGGCCGAGGGCTTCATCGAAGGCCTGCCGAGTGAGTTCGGCGCGCTCGAAGGCAGAGCGGCGAATAGCGAGGCTGGGGGCGGAGTTGCTGACGGGGAGTGGCATAGGGCAAACGTAGTCCCAAACACGTTTCGCCGACAACGCAGTTCCCCCGCGTGAATCGCCGGCCCATCCTTCAGGTCATGTCCGATCGCTTGACCGCCCCCGATCTCGCTTCTCTCGAGTCCACGTATGACGTCATCGTCATTGGTGGCGGGCACGCTGGCACCGAGGCGGCGGTGGCCGCGGCGCGTTCCGGTGCGACCGTGGCACTGGTCACGGGAGCGCTTGAGCAGATTGGGCAGCTCTCCTGCAATCCCGCGATCGGCGGCATCGCCAAGGGAACGGTTGTGCGCGAGGTCGACGCGCTGGGGGGCATCATTGCGCGCGCCACCGATCTGGCGTCGGTTCAATTCCGGATGCTCAACACGGGCAAGGGTCCGGCGGTGTGGGCGCCGCGTGCGCAGTGCGACCGCGGACTGTATCGGCGCGCGGTGCGTGGCCTGCTGGAAGCGCAGCCAAACCTCACCACCATCCAGGGAATGGTTGGTCGATTGTTGTTCGACGCCACCGGCGCGCGTGTGTTCGGCGTGGAAACACTCGAGGGTCGACGGTTCGGCGCGCGCGCGGTGGTGCTCACCACCGGCACTTTCGGGCGAGGCCAGATGCATATCGGCACCGGCACGAAGGTGAGTGGAGGACGCGCCGGTGAGGCGTCGTCGACCCATCTTGGCGCCCAGTTGGATGCGATGGGGCTCACCACCGAACGCTTCAAGACCGGAACCCCGCCTCGCATCGACGGCCGCTCGGTGGCACTCACGTCGCTGCCTCGGCAGGAAAGTGAAATCGAAGCGTGGGACTATTCGTGGTCGCACTTCTGGCCCTCTGCGCGACGCACCGGTGATGCGACCCGTCATCCCGCGCAGTTGCCCTGTTACATCACGCATCTCGAATCCGCGGGCACGGCGTTGATCGCCATGCACATCGCCGAGTCGGCCATGTATGGCGGTGCGATCTCGTCGCGCGGACCGCGCTATTGTCCAAGCGTCGAAGACAAGGTCGTGCGCTTTCCCGACGCCGAGCGACATCAGTTGTTTCTCGAGCCCGAGGGGCACGATACCCACGAGATGTACGTGAACGGCTTGTCGACGTCGCTGCCGGTGCCCGTGCAGCTGGCTATCATGCGCACCGTGAAAGGGCTTGAGCAGGTCCGCATGACACGCGCCGGATACGCGGTCGAGTATGACTACTATCCGCCAACGCAACTCGATGCGACGCTGGCGTCGCGCGCGATTTCGGGACTGTGGTTTGCGGGTCAGGTGAATGGCACGACGGGCTATGAAGAGGCCGCAGGGCAGGGGGTGATTGCCGGACTCAATGCCGCGCGCTGGGTGCAGGAGCGCGAGCCCATCGTGCTAGGGCGCGAGTCGAGTTACATCGGCGTGCTGGTGGACGATCTCGTCACGCGCGGCGTCGATGAGCCGTATCGGCTATTCACCTCACGCAGCGAATTTCGGCTGACGGTGCGTCAGGACAACGCGATTGCGCGACTCGCCGCCATCGCCATCGAGGCCGGTGTGTATACCGGAGAGGAGCGCGCGATCGCTGAGTTCCGCATGGAGGGTGTGCGCATCGCGATGCGATTGGCCGATGCGACCAGTGTGACGCCGGAGTGTGCTTCGCTGCTGCTGACGGCCGCGAACTCGGCGCCGTTGGCGCACGCCGTGCGCGCATCGGAACTGGCGAAACGCACGGGCGTTTCGCTGAAATCGGTGTTCGCGGCCAGTGGTGTCGGTGCAGAGCTGCCTGCCGACGCGGTGGTGGGCGCGGAACTGGAGATCAAGTACTCGGGGTACTTCGAGCGCGAACGTGCGCGCGCGGCGCGTCTGCGCGCGATGGGGGCGCTGCCCTTGCCGCGTGATCTGGACTTTCTGGCGATGCGCACGCTGTCAACGGAGGCCCGTCAGAAGCTTCACGCGATTCGACCGCACTCCCTGGGACAGGCGTCGCAGATTCCCGGGATCAGCCCGTCCGATCTCCAGAATCTGGTGGTCGAGCTGGAACGGCGACGACGGCACGCCAGTGTGACGTCTTCCCCCTCGCTCGCGTCGTGACCTCTATGATGCTCTCGCTGATCATCCCCGTCTACAACGAAGCGCAGCATCTCCGCGAGGTGTTGGACCGTCTCGACACGGTCCAATGGCCCTGCCCTGTGGAGTATGTGCTGATCGATGACTGCAGTCGTGACGGATCGTGGGAGATCATTGAGGACTATCGGAAGGACCACGCCATTGTCGCCGAACGGCAGGCGCGGAATCAGGGCAAGGGCGCGGCGTTGCGTCGAGGGTTTGCCTTGGCGACCGGGGATATCATCGCCGTGCAGGATGCCGATTTCGAGTACGCGCCGGAAGATCTGGTGGAATTGGTCAACGCCATCCTGCTCAATCGCGCTGACGTGGTGTATGGAAGTCGCTACCGCAAGAACAGTCCCAATGTGCATCGCACGTTTCACTATGCCGTGAATCGGATGCTGACGTTGATGTCCAACGTGCTGAGCGGCCTGTATCTGTCCGACATGGAAACGTGTTACAAGGTTTTCCGCGCGGAGATTCTCAAGCCAATCACGATCGAGTGCAATCGGTTTGGGTTCGAGCCGGAGATCACCGCCAAGATCGCGAAACTCAAGGTGCGAGTGCACGAGTACCCGGTGCAATATTTCCCGCGCAATTATCTTGAAGGAAAGAAGATCAGTTGGAAGGACGGCGTGGCGGCCGTGTGGTTCATGCTGAAATTCAACCTGCGCGGGCAGAATGACCCCGCGCTGCGCCAGGTGCCCGAGAAGTATCGCACGGCCAAGCGCATTCGCCTTTGATCGTTCGCGCTATCGTCGCACGAACACCGCGCCGTCGTCGTCGCGGTAGGTGAGCGTCCAGTCGGCGTCGCGTAACATGCGGTCAAGCAGGAGCGGCTGTTGCGTCGGATACAGGGCAACCACACGCACGTTCCAGTCGGCGAGAATGCGCTGCCAGCCCTCTCCGCCACGGGAGACATCCGCGTAGCGTTGCCACACATCGGCTGGAATGACTTCGATGCGGGAGTCGACAGCGACCGGATGCTCGGGCAGCGCGAATTCAATCCATGACCCCCACGCCTGTGCGTTGAACACGCGCTCGCCGGGTGTGAGCGTTTCACGAAGGGCGCGCGTGATGCCCAGCGGGGTTTCGGTCATCAGATGCGCGGGCACGGGCTCTGCCTGTCGGTACGGGACCCATCGTCCAACCAGCGCGACCAGCGCGAGCGCAAGCACGCCAACTATCGCGCGGTTGCCGACGTTGACGGGATCCGGACGCGCCGTGG
>JBEBIR010000350.1:0-4444 GCA_040080315.1 Gemmatimonas sp. | reverse complement strand
TTCACCCGATGACATGGCCGGCACCGGAATCACCGTGCGCACCGCATGCGTCGCGACATCCACCAAATGAATCTTCTCGTCGCCCGGATCTGACACGACGGCCGTCTTGCCGTCGGGTGTGATGCCAATGCGATACGCCATCCCGAACCCTTCCAGCGTGTGTGCAATCACACCAGTGGCGGCGTCCAGCACGTACACCTTTTTCGTTTCGTTGCCGCCCACCCATACCTCGCGCCCATCCGGCGTTACGGCAATCCCCTCGATGCGCGCGCCAACCGGGAAGGTGGCGCGAATGGAGCGCGTCGCCACATCCACCGCACTCACACTCATCGCCGCAATGTTGGTAGTAAACGCCTGCGTGCCGTCGCGAGTCAGCGATACCATGTGCGTGGTGGCCTGACCGGTCGACATGGACGAATCAATCGCGCCACTCTCCAAGTTCACCAACAGCACACGTTGCGCGCGTTCGCCGGTCACCAGTAAACGCTTGTCGTCGGGCAGGAACGCCATGCCATGCGGTCGCTGATTGCCGGCACCCAGTTCGATGATTCTTGGCGCGGCGCTCAACGCCTTCAGGTCGATCACCATCAGTGAGCTGCCAATCGCATTGCGATTGCCGTAGATGGACACCACGGCGCGCAGGCCATCATGCGATACCGCCACCTCATGCGGACCCTCGCCCGTCTGCAGTGTCGCGATCGTGGTGCCGGACGCTACGTCGACAATGCTCACCGAGTGCGCGTTCATGTTCGATGCGATGATCGTGCCAGTGGCCGCGGCCATGGCGTAGCGAGCAACGGTGGCGCACAGCATGAGCGGAATCAGCATCGGAGCTCTCGGTCAGATCGGTTCACCACTGCTGACCAAAGGTGACCAGCAGCTTCCATGGCGCCGCCTGATCCACCGGCCGCGTCATGCCAACAAACGCGCCGCCGGAGAAGAAACGCAATCCTGCTGTGACAGACGCGCGGATTCCGTCGCTGGGACGCGATACCGGAGCCCAGAGCGCGAGGAGGGTTGGATCGATCACCGCCAATCGGTCGATCGCCGCCCGCGCCGCCGAGTTCGGGGCCTCCGTCCATCCGCTTTGGACGCCCACGCTCAGTCCAGGCGCAATCGACGGAAAAAAGAATCGCCGCACGCGAATGGGCTGGCGCAGAAACGGACTCGTGTACTGCAGCGTCCCGCGCAAGACCGCCGCACGCGTTCCCGCGAACTCTTTGTCCAGATACCCCGGCAGATTCTGCTGTTCACCCAGTTCGAACAACTGCTGCGATGGTGGACGATCACCCAGCACCGTGCCAATGTCTCCGCGTCCGATGGCCACGAATGGACCAAACGGAAGTCGCCCCACCACGCGCGCTTCAACGCGCTGAAACGCCAAGGTCCCGTCGCCACGCTCGTACGACAATCGGGCGCTCGCACCTGGCTTCACAAACTCCGCGCTGACATCCGGGTGCCATTCGAGCATTGCCGCTGAACGGACATAGCTCCCGGCGTCCACGCCACGATTCGGACGATACGCGTCGCCACCAAACGGACTGCGCACGTACGTGGCCAGCACATGCCGATCGTCTGCCACGCCGACCTCCGTGCGCAACAACAGTCCACGCTTAGCCGTCGTTTTCACCATCGCCAAGGTCGCGCTGCGCCGGTCGACATAATCGTACGGGTCCTGTGACGCGAACAGCGCCCCAAGCGAGTTCCCGGAATCGAACGGCACACGGAAATCGTTCGTGTTGTCCAGTGAACGACCTCCCCGCGCTTCCAGCAGCCACGATCCCCGTTTGCGTTCAACCGACACGCGACCACGCGCCGTCTGCTCGTTCCACGCCCATCCCGCATTGGCGCGCACGACAACCCCTGGCGCCACGTCGCGCAACGACCACTTCACACCAAACCCGGTGTACGCGCCTTCAACCCGATTGAAATGAACGATGTCCGCCGCCCGTGGGGCGACCCAATCGAGTCGGGGCCGTCCAAAGGGTCGCCAGCGATCCGGCGCGATGTCGGTGAAGTCGTCGGAGTGCATGCCATCCGAGAGACCGCCTACATCGGCCAGCCACGCGCGATAGCGATTCACTGAATCCGTTGATGCAAACGAGAGCCTGCGCCGGCTCAGTGCACGCAGCGAGTCGGCGGTGGCCAGCGTCTCCGCACTCAGTACCGTGTCATTCACCTGCATCTCGCTGAACTGCGACACAATGCGAATGACCGCGCGCCCGTCTCCGATGATCGGCAGCGTCGCCTGCAGCTCGATGCGTTGCTTGGCGGGCAACCAGAACGTCCCCAGACGCTCGCCCTGCTCGAATTCGATGAACGCGACCGCCTCACCCCGCGCCCCGGAAAATCGCCTGGGCGAACCACCCGCGCTGACAAACGTGCCGCGCATGCGCACCAGCGTTCCGCGCGATGCATCGAGATCAAGCTCGCCGTCGAACAGCACCACGGGCGAGGTGATGTCCGCGCGTGGCGTGACCCGCACGGCCACGATCGGAATGGACCGATCGGCAAGGCGAATGGTGACCACCGTATCGCCACCCGCATACGTGTAAAAGCGCTCACGATCAGCGGCCAGCGGATGCACGGCGGGCAGCGTATCCGCACCATCGCCGCGCACACTCGACCGCGCCGCCGATCGCGAACTGCGCGTTCGCATACGCAGGCGGTTGCCATACAATGACGGATTGAGCCATCCGGTTTGAAACACCGACAGCATCGACACATTGGGGCCTGACTGCTGGGAGCGGTACCCGATCACATGCTGATCGTACATCCCACTGCGCGTCCATCGCAACGTGCTCGCCACTTGCTCCACGGCAGCAACCGCTTCCGTCCCCTCTTCGCGACGCAGCAGCACGGAGATCTCGGTCTCGACGCGCGACTTGTAGGCAATGAGATCCACCGGCAACACGTTGCGCAGACTCGCGTCAGCCAGCAGCTCTGCCAACGCACGACGCGGAGGAGTCGTCGCGCTGTCTTGTGCATTGAGCGGGCCGAGTATCGGCCCAAGCATCGTCGCGGCTAAGACGGGAGACCAAAGACGCGAGACGAGAGACCTCCAACCGGCCGACACCACAACTGCCACCCGGACGTCTCCCGTCTCCATTCTGCCGTCTCCCGTCTCTAGTGAGCCGCTTGTTTCCGCTCCGCCGCCTGTCCCCACTCGTGCATCGCCTCATCCAACCGGTCGCGCGCTTCATCCAACTGCTTGCCCACCAACTGCGCGCGCTGCACACCCTCGGGCGTTTCATACAACGTCGTGTCTTCCAGGATCCCGCTCAATTCGCCGACCTTGGCCTCCAGGGTATTCACCCGAAGCTCGGCATCGGCGAGCGCCTTCTCCACCTGACGCGCGGCCTTCCGTACGTCGGGATCCATCGCCGGTTTCTTGCCGGCCTTCTGCGCCTTTTGCGTTGCGACGCGTGTCGCAGCCGCCTTCTCCGATGCCGCCACCGTGACCGCGCGCGCGTCCTTGTCGGCCTTGATCTTGTTGTCGGCCTTCACCGTTTCCCATTCCACAAACGAGCCATCGAACTGAAGAAGCATCTGGTCGCGCAGCTCCCACACCAACGTCGCCAGCCCGCGCAGCACCGCACGATCGTGACTCACAATCAGCACGCTGCCGTCGAATGCCTCGATCGCGTCTTCGATCGCTTCAATCGACTCGACATCCAGATGGTTCGTCGGCTCGTCCAGAATGAGCAAGTTGGCCGTGGACAATGTCAGCAGCGCCAGCGCCACGCGCGCGCGTTCACCACCCGATAGCGTCCCCACCGTGCGCTGCACTTCGTCGCCCGAAAATCCGAAGCGGCCCAGATGCCCCTGCACCATGCGACGTTCCCACAACGGCCGCTGCGTCGCAATGGCCTCGTAGATGGACATCTCCAACGGCAGATGCGCGAGATCCTGTCGATAGTAGGCCACCGTCGTCGACGGCCCCACTTTCACCTGTCCGCTGGCCGGTGGATGCTCGCCCAGCAACGTCTTGATCAATGTGCTCTTGCCCGAACCATTGGGACCCAGCAACGCCACCACTTCACCGCGCTCAAGCACCACCGTCAGATCACGCACCAACTCACGCATCGCGTGCCCCTTCTCGTGCGACGGCACCGCCACAGTCACATGCTCGGCTTCAATCACGCGGTCGCCGCTGCGATTGCCGGCACTCAACCGAATGGCCATCACACCGTCGGCACCAATCGGTGCCGACAATCGCGGCATGCGCGCTAGCAATTTGCGACGCCCCTTGGCCTGACGCGTGTTCTGCCCAGCCAGATTGCGCGCGATGTAGTCGGATTCCGAAGCAATCTTGCGTTGCTGCTGATCAAACTGTCGCTGCAAGGTCAGCCGCCGCTCTTCCCGCTGCATGATGAACGACGCATAGCCACCGGTATACGTGAACGCGCTGCCACCTTCGAAGTGCAACACGTGATCGGCAAAC
>JBEBIR010000349.1:0-4459 GCA_040080315.1 Gemmatimonas sp. | reverse complement strand
GATCGATCTGTGCCGCGACGATCGTGTGGTCGCCACGTTGGTCATCACGGGCGGCGAGGGCGTCGTGGGGATCGTCGCATCGGAGGTGTCGCCGCAGTTTGGCGTGAAGCAGCCTGCGTCGGCCATCGAGTGGGTTGGCACCGTCACCGGCGCAGCGTCGCTCTCCAGCATCATCCTCGACTGGCACGTGCTGCGACAGCATCACGTGACCGTGACGAATGCCGATCAGGCGATGACCGAGCTGAACACCCCCGGTGACGAACTGGCGACCGACACGCACTATGACCTGCACCTGGAGTCGTCCGTGCCCTTCGCGCGCCCGTCTTTCCGCATGGAGGCGCCTGTGGTGTGGCACGAAGCGCCGACGTCGTGCGATGGTGGTCGCACACTGGGCATCGGTTTCACGTCGGTATGGACCACACACGAGCAACTGGAGTCGCAGGCAGCAGATCGATGGGCGCTTGTCTCGCACGCCGGTGCCGTGACGGAGACACGTCACGGTGCGCTCTTTGCGGAGAAGCACTGATCATGTGCGGAATCTGTGGTGTCGCTCGCACGTCCTCGGGTCCGTCGGTGCAGACGAGTGTCATTGAGCGCATGCGTGACACGATGGTCCATCGCGGCCCTGACGGCGCCGGGACATTCGTTGACGAGTATGCCGGCCTCGGACATCGAAGACTCAGCATTGTGGATGTGGCGCACGGACACCAGCCGATGTTCAGCGAGAATGAACGGCTGGTGATCGCCTATAACGGCGAGGTGTTCAACCATCCGCAATTGCAGCCCATGCTGGAGGCGCAGGGCGTGCACTACCGCACGCGCTCCGACACCGAAACGGTGCTGCATTTGTATGAGCGGCATGGTGATGAGGCCCCCACCCACCTCCGCGGGATGTTTGCGATTGCCGTGTGGGACCGGGCTGAGCGAAAGTTGTGGCTTGCGCGCGATCGGTTCGGCGTGAAGCCGCTGTATTACGTGCACGGGGCAGACGGCACCCTTTGGTTTGCCAGCGAAATCAAGGCGCTGCTCGCTGCGGGTGCGGTCGCGGCGCGATTGAACGAAGCCGTGCTGCCGGATTTTCTGGCCAATCACGCGCCGTCAGGTGACGAGACGCTGTTTGCCGGCGTGCGTCGTCTGCCCCCCGGGCACACGCTCACGTGGCAGGATGGCCGCATCACGATCCACCGCTATTGGCAACTGTCGTACGCGCCGTCGTCTGCCTCCTCCGACGATGCGCGTTCCGATACGGCACTGGTCGACGAGTTCACAGAGCGCTTCACCGAAGCCGTGCGACTGCGTCTCATGTCGGACGTGCCGCTCGGCATGTTCCTGTCGGGGGGAATCGACTCGGCGGCCATTACCGCGGTAATGAGCGGTCTGGTGCAGGAGCCCGTGAAGTCGTTCTCGGTCGCCTTCGCCGAACGCGAGGCGAATGAGTTCGAGTACGCCCGCCTGGTCGCGGAACATTGCCGAACCGAGCATCACGAGATCATCGTGTCGCCGCACGATTTCTTCGATGCGCTGCCCAAGCTCTTGTGGCACGAGGATGAGCCGATTGCGCATCCCTCGAGTATCGCCCTGAATTTTGTCTCGCAACTGGCCGCGCGCCACGTGAAGGTGGTACTCACGGGCGAGGGCAGCGACGAGACACTGGCCGGCTACAACCGGTATCGCGTCACGATTTTCAATCAGCGGTTTGGCGCAGTGTACGGTCGGATGACGCCCGCCATGCTGCAGGGCGCGGTGCGGCAGGCCATCGGACTGCTGCCGTCGGGCTCGCGCACGCGGCAACGCGCCGAGCGCACGTTCTTGATGAGAGGGGCCGATCTTGACTCGCTGTACTTTGACAACTTCGCGGTGTTTGGGCGCGCGGAGCAACAATCCCTGCTGACCGTTCCACTGCGCGATCGGATCGGCGCCGTCGACCCGTACTCGGCGTACCATCACGCGCTGGACGAGACCGATGCGAGAACCTTGCTGGATCGACTGCTGTACGCCGACACGCGGACCTATCTGCACGAGCTGCTGATGAAGCAGGATCAGATGAGCATGGCGGCATCGATTGAGAGTCGGGTACCTTTTCTCGATCATCCACTCGTGGAGTGGGTGTCCCGACTGCCACACCGGGCGAAGCTGCGAGGCGTCACCACCAAGTGGATCCTGCGGCAGGCCATGCAGCATCGGCTTCCCGCGCGCATTCTGGAACGGCGGAAGATGGGATTCCCCGTGCCCGTAGGCACCTGGCTGCGCGGTGCCTGGCGACCATTGATCGACGAGTATGTGTTGAGCGAACGCTCGCGCAGCCGCGGTCTGCTCAACCCGGCCCCGATTGCGCAGATGGTGGCTGAACACGTGAGTGGCAATCGCAATCATAGCGAGCGACTGTGGGCGCTCATCACACTGGAGATGTGGCAACGCATCTTTCTCGACGGCGACGGGCGTGACATGCCGCTGCTCCCGGCGGCCCTGCGGCCGCGGAGCTGACGGCACGTGCGCATTCTGTGGCTGAAAACGGAGCTCCTGCATCCGGTCGACAAGGGCGGCCGGATTCGCACGTATCAGATGCTCCGGGAGATTCGGCGTCAGCACGAGGTGACCTACCTGACGCTCGACGACGGAGATGCGGCGGCCGATGCCGTGGATCGATCGAGTGAGTATGCGTCGAAGCTCGTGCGCATTCCGTTCGACCCGCCGCGCAAGGGCACCAAGGCGTTCTACGGTGCCCTGGTCGGCAACCTGTTGTCATCGCTTCCGTACGCGATTGCGCGCTACCGATCGGACGCAATGAAGGACGCCATTGCGACGCTGGCGCCATCGACCGACCTCGTGGTGTGTGACTTTCTTGCACCGGCGGTCAACCTGCCGTCGACGCTCGCCGCGCCGACCGTACTGTTTCAGCACAATGTCGAGGCGATGATCTGGGAGCGGCACGCGGCGGTGTCGGCCAACCCCGTGCGTCGGGCGTACATGCGCGAGCAGTTTCGACGGATGCACCGTTTTGAGAAGACAACGTGTCAGCGGCTCGATCACGTGATCGCCGTCTCGCCGCAGGATGTCACCGAAATGCAGCAACGGTATGGCGCCGAACGGCTGTCCAGCGTCGCCACGGGGGTGGATCTGGAGTACTTCGATGCCGGCCCGCTGGATGAGGCCAATCCGTTCGAGATCGTGTTTACGGGCTCGATGGACTGGATGCCGAATGACGACGCGATGATCTGGTTCCTGGAGGGCATCATGCCGTTGATTCGCCAGCAGATCCCGGAGTCGGTGCTCACCATTGTCGGGCGGTCGCCGAGCGAACGCGTGCGTGCCTTAGCGAGCCGTCTGGGCGGCGTCGAGGTGACCGGACGCGTTCCGGATGTTCGACCGTATATGCGTCGCGCGTCGGCGTTCGTCGTGCCCATTCGGATCGGGGGCGGGACCCGTCTCAAGATTTTCGAAGCCATGGCCATGGGACTGCCCGTGATATCGACGAGCGTCGGGGCCGAAGGACTGTCGGTATCAAATGGCGAGACAGCGCGACTGTGCGACGAGCCCGCATCGTTCGCCCAGGGCGTGGTGAGTCTGTTGCGCAGCGGAGGGAGAAGCTCGATGGGTGAGGCCGGGCGGCAGTGGGTTCGGCAGCACTTTGGTTGGGAAGGCGTTGCCCATACGTTCATGGAGCAATGCGCTGAGGTGCTCGAAGCACGGCAGGCCGTGACCGGCAAGCACACGCTGGTTTGAACCGTTACTACACTCAGGAATAGCGATGTCTTCGATCAGTGTCTTTGGACTGGGCTATGTGGGCTGCGTGTCCGCGGCCTGCTTTGCCAAGGAAGGTCACACCGTGATTGGTGTTGACGTGAGCGACGCCAAGGTCGCCATGATCAACGGTGGCCGCAGTACCATCGTGGAGGATGGAATTGCGGATCTTGTGCAGCAGGTGCACAGCGCGGGTCGTCTGCGCGCCACCACCAATGTCGCCGAGGCCATTGCGGGCAGCGACATTTCGCTGATCTGCGTCGGTACCCCCAGTCGGACGAATGGCAGTATCGACTTGCGGTTCATCCAGCGGGTTGCCGAGCAGATCGGCGAGATATTGCGCACCAAAGCGACGCGCCACACGGTGGTGATCCGCAGTACGGTCATGCCCGGCACGATCGATGATGTGGTTATTCCCGCCCTCGAGCGCACCTCGGGCAAGGCGCATGGTGAGGGTTTCGTGGTGTGCAGCAATCCGGAATTTCTGCGCGAAGGCACGTCCATCAAGGACTTCTACGATCCGCCATTCACGCTTATTGGTGCGCACGATAAGGAGCACGCGACCGCGCTGACGGCGTTGTACGCCGGCGTGGGGGCACCGATGCACATTGTGGCGGTCCGTGTGGCAGAGATGGTGAAGTATGCCTGCAACTGCTTCCACGGCGTGAAGGTCGGGTTTGCCAACGAGATCGGCAATCTGTGCAAGGCCCTGCAGGTG
>JBEBIR010000348.1:0-4479 GCA_040080315.1 Gemmatimonas sp. | reverse complement strand
AAGCCAAGCGATGCAAAGAGTCCTCCGCAATCGGAATCGGAGTCGGCCGACATGCAGCCGGATGCGGTCTTCGGCTGATTCTTGCGCACATCCACCCGCGACAGGATCGCGGCCAGGTCGGCAACGACCACGTCGCGCTTCGGATCAAACGCTGTCAACACGATGGTGGCGCGGTTGGGATGCGTGCACACCGTGGGACTCTTCGCGGTCGAGTCTGCGCTTCGGCAACCCGTGCTACCCAAGTGAATAACCCACGGCGTCGGCGCGGAATCAGCCACCGTCGCGCGCATGTCGACCCGCATGAACTTGCGACCCGCCATCCATGACCACGCGAGTGCCGACAGCGACAACGGCGGCGGCGCCTTGGTCAAATCCTCGTGATTACGCGAGAACGGCACGCCAAGCGCAAACGCAACGCCCCGATAGTCACCGGCCGGCGCCATCACCACGAGGCTGTCGCGCGTTTGCGGCGTGCCGTTGGCGCAGGACGCCGTACCGTTCTCGAAGTCGAGCAGCGCGACATCGCCGTCCGCCCACGGTGATTCGGGACGGAGGGCCGCGCGAACGGTGTCGCCCTTGGCCGTGATCAACCGAACGTCGTGCACGTAGAAACGAAAATCGCTCGCTACGATCGACGCGCGTGACGTGCCGATGTTCTTGTAGTGGACGCCGCATTGAAACGCAGAGGAGTCTACCATGGCGCGAAAGCGTATGGTGACAGGCACCAGCGAGTCAGCGAACGCTGAAGGCGAGTGGTGGGCGGTCGTGAGTGACCGCGCCGACGCAAGCGAGGCGCAAAGGGTGGACAGCCCGAGTGCGAGGACTCCGGCGCCGAGCCGACGTGAAGCTGCTGGTGACATGGTTGCTCCGTTATGGGATTCGGAACTCCTCCATCACGTCAGGCCCGACGCGATGGAGGGTACAACCGGCTGGAGGCCATACCGGCGCCGGTTGCAGAGATCCGAATTTCGATTGGGTTGATTCACGCGACCGCACTTCGACGCACACGCGGAAGGCGGGCGTTCGCTGGCAAGTCGATGAAGGTCGGCCGCGAGGCCGACGAGGTCAGGTGCGGACGCTGACGGGAGGTGCAGCCGCGAACGGCAGCACGAAGTCGGTCCACGCCGCGATGTAGTGGGTCTGCGCGACGGGCGACGGGGCTTCCGAATCGATTGCAGGGAACGCGAGGATCGCGGACAGCGAAGGCGTCGGCGCAAGCGCCGACGCACAGCAGTGGGCCAGACAATCACACGAGTGCAACGGCGTCGAGCTGTCCGACGGCGCAGGCGTGTGATGCGACGTGCCGGTAGGAACTCCGTGCGCCGCATGCGTGGCGTGGGAGTTGGATACTGCGGGGGCCGAGTGCGCCGTGCCGTGGCCGCCCATCGGGCACGGCGCCGCCACCGGTCGGGCGGCGACGACGCCGCACCACACCAGCGCCGCAAGGGCGTTCAGGACTCGGGACGCACGAAATCGCCGCATAACAGTTGAAGCCTACGCGCGCCGAGAGTGTGGTGTCAAGGCGCGATGACCGGATCGCGTCGCGTTCGAGGGCGCACAATGCCAAATTAGAAGGATGTTCCCAGCCCTCCTTCTCAGCGTTTACGTCCGCGCGAGCGATGTCCGTACCGTCGAACGCGTGATTCGCGGTGGCCGCCTGTATGAAACGTCGGCGCTGCGTAGCGCTCTCGGAATGCGGACTCCGTAGTGCCAGTCAATCGCGTGGGTCGTGTATCACTCCTGGCAGGGTTTGCCGTCCTGCAACTCGCCGCCGCTGCATGCTCCGGAAAGCCGACGCAGGTCAACAGCGCGGTGAAGAGCAAGAACGCGTTGGACGCGCAAGCGGATTCCGCCGATCAAGTGCTGTACGGCGTCCGCGCCGTGCTCACCGATCAAGGTGAAACGAAGGGCATACTGGTCGCCGATCGCGGATACATTTTCGAGGATGGCACACGCATCGAATTGCGTGGCGTGAATGTGACATTCATCGACTCCCTCGGCATCAAGCAGGCCCTGCTGACCGCCATGACCGGCACGTATTTGCTACCGTTGGCGCGTGTTGAAGCACGCGGCAAGGTACTGGTCGTTGGCACCGATGGACGTCGACTGCAAAGCGAGCACCTCGTTTTCGACCTGACGCGCAATATCATCACGGGTGCCGGTGCGTACACGCGATCGGACTCTGTGCCAAAGCGTCAGTCGAGCGGTGTGGGGTTCGAGTTTGAGCCAAAGCTCACGAAACCGAAACCGCCACCGATTGTGCCTTCTGCGAGAGCGACGCCGCCGAAGTCGTCACCCGCGAAATCGCCACCGAAGGCGAAGAGCGTCAAACCGAGCTGACGGCAGACCAGTCCGGAAAGATGCGAGCCGCGTCAGGTGCGCCGTGCAGCGCAAGCAGAGGCGCGAGTACCTCGCGATAGTCGGTCGTCACCGGAACGTCTCCCGGCCCGTCCAGCAGGCGTGACTCAAGGCCTGGCCAACGCGCGCGCACGCGTCCGCCGGTCACGCCAGCACCAAGCAGCATCATCACGCTGCCGCGACCATGATCGGTGCCCAGCGACGCATTCTCGGCTACGCGTCGACCGAATTCTGTGAGGACGACAACTGTGGTACGGGAAAGGCCGTCGGGTCCCAGGTCGCGATGAAATGCGGCAAGTCCGCGCGCAAGCCGCTGCATCAGTGGATCAAGCAGCGTGTTCTGTGCCACATGCGAATCCCATCCACCCAGATCGACTGTGGCAACCAGCAGCCCAACCCGCGCCGTGATGAGCCGCGCCACTTCTGAAAGATCACGTCCGAAGTCATCGCTGTCATACACGGCACCATGCGATGGACGCGAAGGCGATGCGCGCAGTTGCTCGATGCGCCGCAGCGCCGCCACGGTGTCGCGCGCGGCGCCGCCGAGTGCACGGCCCATGTCGCCCGGCGCCTGTTGATAGAGTGACTCGAGCCCCGCCAGCAACTTCGGAGTGGTCGCACCGAACTCGAACTCCGCCAACGAGCGAAGCACGGCCGCAGACGGGGCGCCTCGCAACGACTCCGGGAGTTCGGTGCCAATCGCAACGGCCGCGAGTGCGCCGGATGTCGCACCGTCGCGCGCACGCAGGAAGCGACCCAACCAGCCGCCAGCGGCAGCCCCGCCGTGCTCCATGCGGTCCTGCGCCTCGAAATGCGAGCGCGTGGTGTCATCGGAGCCTACCGCATGCACCACCTCCAAATGGCCGTCATGGAACAGCGGTGCGATTGGTGCAAGCTTTTCATGCAGTGAGAAGCAGTCGTCCAGCCTGATGCCAGCGCGCGCACCGATCCCGATGCTCGGACGCGCCGAGTGATAGGCATCGTCACCAACCGGAGGCACCAGGGTGAGTCCGTCCGCTCCTCCTCGCAGGAAAATCACGACCAGCGTATGCGGCTCGTCGCGGTTCCCGTTGCTCCACAATGCGGGTCCGTGTGTCACCGTTGTCTCCCTCATGTGAGCTGAAATGCGGGAGAGGAAAGGGCGAGCGCGAGCGTGTTGCCTGCCGCCCTCGCCACGGTGAGTTCGGTGGGTGAGGGCACTCGGCCAATCGCGTGCGCAAAGAGCGGTTCATCGCCGCCAGCGCGCCGTCGCAACTCCTCGACCTTGATGCGCGTGCCGTCGATGCGACCATCCACCAGTGCGGTGGCAAATTGCCAGCGCCAGAGCAGCGTACCGAGCCACGGCGCGGCCTCGTCGGGATATCCATCCGGTGTGGGATACTGGAATGGTGAATGTCCCATGCGCTCCAGCCACGCCGCGAGTGGCTTGCCCGCATCAGTCTCCGCGTCGGTTGCACGCAGGGCCGACGCGACAAAGTGGAACGGTCGCTTGAGCCGAGTCCCTCGCGCTTCCCGGAACTCGGTGGATGCGAAGAGCGTGCGCAGGGTAGCCGGCACATCACCGCGGGTCGCAGTGAACGTTTTCGCTACGCGAACCACGGCAGCGTCAGGAGGCTCATCGCTGATGAACCGACGACAGAGCTTGTGCGCGAGGAACCGCGCACACGCTGGGTGTTCGACGAGGATCGTCAGGACCTGCTCGACATCTCGCACGCCACCACCAGCCGCGATCTCACGACCCAGCACAATCTTGGAGCCATCGTCGTGAGCGTCTGCGTTGAACTCCACGAGTCCGATCCCGAAGTTCGATGCGCCCTTCGAACGCACCGTCCAACCCGTGAACGCCCTCGCCGTTTCCATGACATCCGCTTGGGTGTAGCCGCCGTCAACGCCAAGGGTATGCAACTCCAGCAACTCGCGCGCGAAGTTCTCATTGGGTTGCTCGGCAGGTGACGAGCGTCGATTGACGCGCCCGTCGAGGTACCACAGCATGGCTGGACTGAGCGCTACGGCGCGCAGCAGATCGGGGAAGCGACCGAGCGCATGCGGTCGAAGCACATCCCGGTCGAATGCGGGCGTGAGCCATCGGCAGTCGCCTTTCGAGATGTCCACGTTGAAGTG
>JBEBIR010000347.1:0-4485 GCA_040080315.1 Gemmatimonas sp. | reverse complement strand
TTGCGCGACGCCGACCCTGCGGCCTACATCGCGCGGGCGACCGCATCGGTCGTCGACCATGTGCGCGCCATGCGCACCCTGCAGGATCGCGGGGCCATCACGTTCGACTACGGCAACAACATTCGCACCGTCGCGTTTGATGCCGGTGTCGATGATGCGTTTCGGATTCCTGGATTTGTGCCCGAGTATATCCGCCCGCTGTTTTGCGAAGGGAAAGGGCCGTTCCGGTGGGTGGCCTTGTCCGGTGATCCGGCCGACATCCACCGCACCGACGATCTGGTGTTGGAGCTGTTTCCGCACGACGCGCAACTGCGCCGGTGGATTACCCTGGCGCGCGAGCGCATCGCGTTTCAGGGACTGCCAGCGCGCATCTGCTGGTTGGGCCAAGGTGACCGCGCGCGCTTCGCCGTGGCGTTGAACGATCTGGTGGCGCGCGGTGAAGTGTCGGCGCCCATCGTCATCGGACGCGACCACCTCGACACCGGCAGTGTGGCGTCGCCATTTCGCGAGACTGAGGGCATGCGCGATGGTTCCGATGCGATTGCCGATTGGGCCATTCTCAATGCCCTGCTGAATGTCGCCAGCGGCGCGTCGTGGGTGTCGTTCCACCACGGCGGCGGGGTCGGGATTGGCAATTCCCTGCATGCCGGTCAGGTGATCGTGGCCGACGGCACGGAGCGCATGCGTCGGCGACTGGAACGCGTGCTCACCAACGATCCGGGGATCGGCGTCGCGCGTCATGCCGACGCCGGGTACGAGATCGCGATCGCGACTGCGGAACGGGAAGGACTGCGTCTGCCAATGCGAGAACACGACACCACGCGCTGATGCTGTCCAGTCGGTACCGTCCGTGGCACGTTCCCATCTTTCTCGGCAAGTACGCGTGGCTGCGCCTCCGCCAACGACCGGTGTTGCTCAACTTCGAAGTCACCATGCGTTGCAATGCGCGATGCGGCTTCTGCGACTACTGGAAAACGCCGGCGGAGGCCCGTGACGCGGAAATCGCGGAGTTCGCGGCCATCGCGCGGCGCTTCAGTCCCATGTTGGTGACGTTCACCGGCGGCGAGCCGACACTCCGACGCGACCTCGAACAGATTGTCGCCTCGGTGCGTGGCGCCGTGCGCTACACGTACGTGCAACTCATCACGCACGGCGGCATGCTGTCGCTGGAGCGAGCTCAGTCGCTGTGGGATGCCGGCGTCGACCAGTTTAATATCTCGCTCGACTATCTCGATGAGCGTCACGATCTGGCGCGCGGCATGCCGGGGTTGACGGCGAAAATCCTCGATCTGGTGCCGCGCATGCGCGCAGCCGGCATTGGGGGCGTGCGATTCAACACGGTCATCAAGCAGGACAATCTCGATCAGTTGATGCCGATCGTTGAGCGTGCGGCGGCGTTGGGTGGCGGCGTGAACTTCTCCCTGTACACCGATTTCAAGAACGGCAATCGCGAGCATCTCGTGCAGGCGGAACAGCGGGATCGACTTCAGCAGGTGATCCACGAACTGCTGGCGTACAAGCGACGACGACGCGGGGTGATCACCAATTCTGACTACTATCTCGAACAGATTCCCCGCTATGTTCGTGGCGAGATGACCGAGCCGTGCGAGAGCGGTCGCGCGACCATTCATATTGATCCGCAAGGTCAGGTGCGCCGGTGTCCCGACTTCCCCGCGGATGGTCCATGGCAGGCGTATCGCGGGTACGCACCGATTGATTGCAACGCCTGCTACTATGCCTGCCGCGGCGAGGCGCAGGCACCGCTCAACCTCATGTCGCGGGTACGCGACGTGATGGCCTGATCCCTGCGCGCCGACCATCTTCTTGCCGATGCCTGATTCCGCGAAGAGCACCACGTTGTTCGTCAATGCCGCGCAAACGCTCACGGCCGCAGGACCGGCGCGCGCGCGACGCGGATTGGAGATGCGAGACGCCGGCGTGCGGGAAGGCGTCGGCGTTGCCGTGCAGGGCGAGCGCATTGTGGCCGTCGACACGGATGACGTGTTGCGTCGCCGCTTTGCGCGTGCCGAGGAAGTGGATTGTCAGCGCGGACTGCTGGCACCGGGTTTCGTTGATTCGCACACGCACACGGTGTTCGGCGCGGCGCGCTGGGCGGAGCATGAATTGCGCGCGACCGGTGTGCCGTATCTGGAGATCGCTCGGCGAGGCGGTGGAATTCATTCATCGGTTCGCGACCTGCGCGCCCGCTCCGACGAGGAACTCGAAGCCTTCGCGATTCCTCGTCTCAATCGTCTCGCGGCCGGGGGCGTGACCACGGTCGAGATCAAGTCGGGCTACGGCCTCTCGACGCATGATGAACTGCGCACCCTCCGGGTCATCGCGCGGTTGGCGGGATCCCACGCGATGCGAGTGGTTGCCACCTGCCTGGCGGCGCACGAGGTGCCGATGGAGCGACGCGATGCCGTAGAGGGTCGCCAGGGATGGATCGACGAAATCGTCAGCGCGATCTATCCCGCGGTGGCCGCAGAAGGACTGGCCCGTTTTGCCGACGTATTTTGCGAGCCGGGGGTGTTCAGTGTGTCGGAAACGCGTCACCTGATGACGGCCGCCGCCGCCTGCGGAATGGCCGTGAAGCTCCATGCCGACGAATTGCATGACGGCGGCGGGGCGGCGCTTGGGGTGGAGCTGCAGGCGGTCAGCGTGGACCACTTGGCGGCAATTTCTCCGGCCGGCGTGACGGCCTTGGCGCAGTCGACAACGGTCGCCACGCTGCTGCCGGCCACCATGCTCTTCCTCGGCACGGGCCGTCAGGCCCCCGCCAGGGCGCTGATTGAGGCGGGGGCGGCCGTAGCCTTGGCCAGCGACTTGAACCCCGGCACATCCCCCCTGCAGTCCTTTCCGCTCGTCCTGACACTTGGGGTCAGTGAGCTCCGATTGTCAGCCGCTGAGGCCTGGCTCGCGGCCACGGTGAATGGAGCCGCGGCATTGGGACTTGCCGGGATCACGGGGCAGCTGGCGCCGGGCTTTTCGGCCGATATTGCCGTGCACGAGGTCGAGGACTATCGGGCGTTGCCTTACTGGTTCGGCGAGCGTCTCTGTCGAGTAGCGTGGGCCCGTGGACGCGTCTGTCACTCGGCGGGGTAAATTCAGCGAGATCGCTGATTGTGCGCCGTGTGCCGGGTATGCGGGTCGCGCACAGCGCGCCCCACGGGAGGGCGTCAGATCCGACCACTGGAGACAGCCTCGAACGCATGTCGAATGCCGCAAAGCACCGAAAGAAGGCGGCTGAATTCGAGCAGCTGAAACAGATTGATCGCGCCATCGCCTCGTATATCCTGGCGATCGAGCACAGCGAGTCGGATGGCGAAGACGTCGATGTCGTGTTGCTCAACAAGGTCGGTGATCTGACGCTGCGCCAAGGCCGCGTGGCGGATGCCGTCACCTACTATGAGCGCGCGGTCGAGCATTACGCCGTGTCCGGCCTGTTCAACAATGCGATTGCGCTGTGTAACAAGATCCTGCGCAGTGCGCCCGGGCGGTCCAATGTGTATTTCACGCTGGGTCGCATTTGCGGAAAGAAGGGGCTTCGCGGCGATGCGACGCGGAACTTTCTGGAATACGCAACGCGAATGCAGCAGGAAGGGCGGGTCGATGAGGGAATGCGCGCGTTGGCCGAAGTGGCTGACCTCATGCCGGAACTCACCGAGATTCGTCGGCTTGTAGAAGAGCACGCGATTCGTGTGGGCATCGAGCTACCGCGTCGGAAGACGCCGTCATTTGTGCCGGCATCAGAAAACGCCCGCGCCGTCATCCGCCCGGATGACAAATCAAAGGACCTGATATTCCTGGATGTCGGCATTCCGGCGCACACCACGCGGAACACGCCGCCGCTTGCGCCGCGCGCCCAAACGCCACCGCGTTCGGCGCCGCCAAGTCCTTCGCGAGACGTTGGGAATCGCCCCGGTGACCGACGGAACAAGGGGACCTCGCGAGGCTATTCGACGCAGGTCGGGCCCCAGTCGCTCGATCCGTTCCTGCTCTTCGATCCTTCCAGGCCAGGGTCTATCACGCCGATCGAAGCGCTGGAAACGGTGCTGCCCGAGCCGGTGGCTGCCGAGGTAGTCGAGCCGACAATCGAAGCAGTCGTCGAGCCGACAATCGAAGCAGTCGTCGAGCCGGCAGTCGAAGCAGTCGTCGAGCCGGCAGTCGAAGCAGTCGTCGAGCCGGTAATTGAGGCCGTGGTCGAGCCGGTAGTTGCACCAGTATCTGAGCCGGCGATTGAGGAAGTTGCCGAGCCGGGATTTCAGGACATTGCCGAGACAAAGGTTGACGCTGTCGCAGAGCCGGAAGTTGAAGCCGTGGTCGAAACGATCGTGGAACCCGCTGTCGAGCCGGTGATTGTAGCCGTTGCCGAGCCGGTGATTGAAGTCGTGGTCGAGTCGATGATCGAGCCGGTCGTCACAACGGTCGTCGAGGGGCTGGTCGAACCGGAGAGTGAGTCCGCGCTCGAGCCAGAGCTAGAAC
>JBEBIR010000346.1:0-4489 GCA_040080315.1 Gemmatimonas sp. | reverse complement strand
CCGAAGAGGAGGGCGTTGCGCTGGCGGTCGGCGCCGCGCTGGGTGGTCAACGCGCCGCCGTGCTCATGCAGAGCAGCGGTGTCGGAAACTGCGTGAATATGTTCTCGATTGTTCGCGGCTTCGGGGTGCCGTGTCTGCTGTTCGTGACGATGCGCGGCGAGCCTGGCGAGTTCAATTCGTGGCAGGTTCCCATGGGGTCAATCACCGAGGGGGTGCTGACGCTGTGCGGATTCCGGACGGTTCGCATCGAGACGCCCGAGGAGGTGGACGCGGCCGTAGGCGCCGCGTGCGACTCCGTGTTCGACGAGAACGCGTGCGTCGCGGTTGTGCTGTCGCAGCAGTTGATCGGTCACAAACAGTGGGTGCGCTGATGGCCGGTTCCACTCTCGATCGACGCGCGTTCGTGCGCGCATTGCTGAGCGATCGCGGCGGACTGGTCGTGGTCAGCGGGTTGGGTTCAGCCACCTACGATGTCGCGGCCGCGGGCGATCACGCGCTCAACCTGTACCAGTGGGGAGGCATGGGTGGCACCGCGATGATCGGTCTGGGTTTTGCGCTGTCGAGACCGGATCGGCGCGTCCTTGTCATCACGGGCGACGGCGACGCGCTGATGGGACTCGGGAGTTTCGCCACCATCGGGGCGCGGCAGCCCGCGAACCTCGCCATCGTGGTGCTGGACAACGGCCGCTACGGTGAGACCGGAATGCAGGCGAGCCATACCGCATTCGGCATTGACCTTGCCGCCGTGGCGAGCGCGTGTGCATTTGTCGACGTCCGCAGTGTGTCAGACATGCGCGATGCGCCAGTCATGCGGGACCTGCTGCATCACGGCAGGGGACCGATACTGATTCGGGCGCAGGTTTCGCGCGAGGACGTGGCACGTGTGCTGCCTACGCGAGATGGCTCAGCGATGCGACAACGGTTTGCTGCGGCGGTCGATCGAGACAGCGGCCGCTAGGCAAGCCCTGGCGTGGCTGGGACGCGTCGTCGTGACGCCGCGAGTGGCGCGCGCGTCCGAAGGGGGCTAGTGTTGATTGCAGTGATGTGGTTCGCGCGGGATTGCGAATTCCGACTGCCCATTCTTCGATCCCATTCCCTGTTGAGCGCATGGTTGCCGGTCGTCGCCTCGATGCATCGCACGTGAGTGCGCGCCCGTCCGTGCTGAGTGCCAGTCTGGTGCCGTTGCTTCGCGAGCGTCGCATGGTGCTCCTCGCGCTGATCGGCATTGCGCTCACGCATCTGGTGCTGGCGTGGTTGATGCGGTCGCCCGGGATCACGTGGGGCGAGGACGATGCGCAATACCTGTCATTGGCGCGCGCGCTGCGTGAACTCAGCTATCGCGAGATGTGGGACATCGCGGCACCCTGTCACGCCCGCTACCCGCCCGGATTTCCGCTCATCCTGGCGGCGGCGTCGCTGTTCGTTGGATGGAGCATTGACGCGCTGCAACTGGTCGTCGCGCTGACCTCGACCTTCGCGCTCGTGTTCTTTTTTGACGCGGTGCGGCGACTGTTCGGCGTCACGATGGCAATCGTGGGGACGATGTTAGTCGCGCTCAATCCGATGACGCTCGCGGACGCGGGCGTATTGATGAGTGAAGCGCCTTTCAAGCTGTTCGTCATGATCGCGCTGTGGGCACTGGTCCGCGAGCGAGAAGGGACGCGATTTGCGGTGCTCGCCGGCGCTGCGCTGATCGCGGCGGCGCTCACGCGTTCCGCCGGCGTGGCGCTGCTGGCGGGACTGTTCCTGTACTGGATTTTCAACCGAGGCCGCGTACGCGCCCTGGCGTTGGCTTTGTGCTCAGTGCTGACAGTGGGATCGTGGTTGGTGTGGACCGTGAGGGCGCCGGAGCCGCAATCGCAGCGACTCTACGTCGCGGACATTTCGGTGGCTGGCGCGGAGGAGCGCGGTCCGGAGAGCCAAATCGCGCGCGTGGCGATCGCCATGGCAAAGCGCCTGCCGGCGCGCGCGAAGCGACTGGCGACCGTGATGGTGCCCTACACGCTCGCATTCCCCACCGTTCCGGGGACGCTTGTCGACAACTTGGCTGGCCTGGCGCTCCTCCTCGTGACCGGTGTCGTAGGGATCAGGCTGGTGGCGCGCGCCTCGGGAGCTGCCGTCGCCCTGCTGGCCGCGTATCTCGCGCTGATGGCCGTGTGGACCTGGGAAGTGGAGCGGTTCTTGACTCCCATCTCTCCATTCCTCTTCCTGACCGTGCTTGTGGGGGCATGCCGTATCGCTGAGCGGTATGGAGTACGGGCGCAGCGCGTCGCGCTGGCCGCGCTCGTTGGATTCTTCATGCTCGGCGTTGTTGACTACGGGCGGAAGCAGCTGCTCGACCGGCTCGGCTGCGATCGTTCGGACCCGTCGGGTTCGACACCGTGTGCTTCCGACAGTGAACGCAACTTCCGCAACATCGCCAGATGGGTCCGTGATTCCACGCCGGCGGATGCGATCGTGATTACCAACAAGCCTGCGGCGTTCTTTGTCCACGCGAACCGCCGATCTGTCAATCAGCTCCGGGCCATGCGAGGTGATAGCAGTACCTTCGTGAGCGAGCTGCGCCGTCGGCGCGTGTCGTATGCCGTGATCAGCAGTTTCGGAACGCATGTTCGTGAATACTCCAGAGTGGTGGCGCGAGCGTGCGCGGACTTCGTCGTCGTGAAAGAGTTTCCCATGCACACTGCGGTGCTTCGTCTGCGGGGGGCACCCGATGAACCCGCCGATAACAGCGCCTGTCGTGCCATGGAATACTGGAAGAACCAGCGTGACGAACCGGACCGCCCCTGAGTCGACCGGAGGATCCCCGCCGCAGTGTGCTTGCGGGTGTCGGCGATCACCGGCATCTTCACGGGATAGCGGCATTCAGCGGCCTTCCCGTGGAGGAGAACGTGCGACACCTCGCCAATAGTGTGCGTGCCGTTGCCTGGCACAGCGCCGCCTATTTCGGGCTGATGCTTTCACCTGCGTCCCGGGCCGGAGCTCAGGGTGATACGGAAGTGTTATCCAACGCCACCGTGGTGCAGATGGTTGCCGGGAAGCTCTCGAAAGATCTCATCGTCGGAAAGATCAACTCGGCGCGACCCGGTTTTGACCTCTCGTCGGATGGCATCATCTCCCTCGTCGGGTTCAAGGTTGACCAAAACCTCATCAAGTTGATGTTGCAGGTTGGTGACAATGCACGCCGCAGTGGCTCGGCGCCGTCCACACTGGCGGGTCTCGACGAAGTGCTTACGAACGAGATTGTGGTGCGGATGCTGGGCGGGAAGGTGCCGAAGCAGGTGGTGCTGGCAAAGATTCAGATGTCCCGCTCTGCGTTTGACGTGAGCGCGTCGGGCTTGGTGAGCTTGAACACCAGCAAGGTTCCTGAGGATGTGATCAAGGCCATGCTGTTGCCCCCGGCGCCGCCGCCGAGTGCCGCGCCGATTCCCGTGAAAGAAGCGCCGGCGCCGACACCGGTTGCCAAGCCCGCCGCCGGGAGCACGACGCCGAAACCCAAGGCCGCGGCGCCAGCCAAGCCTCCCGTGGCGAAGACGGTTCCCCCGCCAAAGAAACCTCCTGTCTCGTAGGCGTGTCGCTTCTCGCCACTCGGCGTAATGTTCATTTCTGATTTCGCAATCCGACGGCCGATCATCACCGTCGTGGCGATGATTGTGCTGGTGGTCTTCGGATTGGCCTCGCTCGTCAGGCTTGATACCGATGAGTTCCCGGAGCTGGCTCCACCCGTCGTGTTCGTCGGCGTCGCCTATCCCGGCGCCGCGCCGGATGTGGTCGAGCGAGAGGTCGTCACGCGACTCGAGGACAAACTCTCCGGCATCAGCGGCATCGACAAGCTGAACTCGACCTCGACCGATGGCTTCGGCCAGATCGTCATCTCGTTCGTATTCTCGAAGAACGTTGATCAAGCGATGCAGGACGTGCGGGACGCCCTCTCCGCCGTCCGTCCGCAACTTCCGGTGGAGATCCTCGAGCCCGTCATCAACCGCTTCGACCCGAATCAGCGCCCGATCGTTTCGCTGGCGCTGACATCGACCACGCTCAGCACACCGGTGCTGACGCAGTTGGCCGACGGAGTGGTTGGTGGCGAACTCCGTGCCATTGCCGGCGTCGCGCAGGTCACCATCGTTGGCGGCGATAGCGCGCAACTGAATATCAATGTGCGTCCCGCCGCGCTCGCTGCCGCGGGTATCGGTATCGATCAGGTGGTTGCGGCCGTGCGCTCGCAGAACCTGGCCGCGCCGGTGGGTCGCGTGAATGGTCCGCTGGAGCGGCGAGTGATTCGTCTCGACGGACGGATTGAGCGACCGGAGGAGTTCGCGCAGATCGTGATCGCCAAACGGGGCGATGGACTGGTTCGGCTTGGCGAGGTTGCCGACGTTGAAGCGGGCGCGGCCGAACCGACGTCGGCAGCGGCTGTCGTTGGCACAGTTGCCGCAACTGACAGCGTTCGCGACCTCAAGATGACGCGCCTGTGGACCAACGACGAAGT
>JBEBIR010000345.1:0-4491 GCA_040080315.1 Gemmatimonas sp. | reverse complement strand
TCACCGATCTGACGGCGCGGATCGACAACACGCTCGACCTCACGTCCTGGTCGCGGGTGGAGTTCGGCGTATGGAATACGCAGAATACCGTCACGTATGACTTCCTGATCGGTGGCGCTGATACCACGCCACAGGGACGCAACACGACGCGAGACGGCACCGGCACGCTCTCCGCCGTCTACGCGCAGCACACGTGGACGCCCATACCGTCCGTCGACCTGACGACCGGCGTGCGCGCCAATCGGTATGACGTGACGGCCGCCACGTACATTGAGCCGCGGCTGGGCGCGGGATGGCAGCTCACGCCTTCCCTGCGACTCAAAGCCGCGTGGGGGCGTTATCACCAGTTTGTCAATCGCGTCGAGAATGAGGATGTGCTGCAAGGCAGTCGCGATTTCTGGCTGCTCGCGGATAGCTCGCTCAAGCCAAACGCGTCGACGCACACCATCGCCGGCTTTCTGTTTGATCGTCCGTCATGGGCGCTCAACGTCGAGGCGTACGACAAGACACTGGAGAACGCCACGATCTTCTCGCGACGATACCGTCAAGCGTTCGGCGTCAATACGGGATCGTTCTTCTTTACCGGCGAGGGTCGTTCGCGCGGTCTCGAATTTCTCCTGGAGCGAAAGCTCGGTGCCGTGACTGGCTGGGCGAGCTACACCCTGGCGAAATCGACGGCACAGTTCGCTGATGTCGATCAAGGGCGCGCCTTCTCCACCTCACAAGACCAGCGTCACGAACTGAAGCTCTTTGGCACGATGCAACTGCGAAAATGGGAGCTGGCGGCCACGGGTATCTATGGCTCCGGTCGACCGTACACCGCGCCGATCAGTCAATACCAGCTCAAGCTGCTGGATGGGTCGACACAGAACTACATCAACGTCGGTGACAAGAATGGCGAGCGACTGCCATCGTATCAGCGCGTCGATCTCGCGGTGTCACGCATGATTCGCACGAAGGGACTGCTGGATTGGCGCGTGGGCATCTCGTTGTACAACATCGCCAATCGACGCAATATCTCGTTCCGCAAATTCGACTTGAGCACAGATCCGATGACGATCTCCGACGTGACCCAATTGGGGTTCACCCCCAGTATCGACATCAAACTCACGCGGCGCGGCCTGCGTGATCTCACTGGAGGCAGGTAGTCATGCGTGCATGCATCACGGTGCGTCGACGCCGTATGGCACCCCTTGTCACGGCGCTCATCGCCGGAGCGCTTGCGTGTGGTGACCCAACCGCGACCGCACCTGCAACGCGTGAGCCGGTGTTGCGGGCCTATCTCTACGCTGGTCAGCCGATCGACGACGTTCGACTGACCTGGACGGCCCCAATCGGCACGCCAGACTCACTCGCGGATCTCGCGTCACCGCCAATCAACAATGCGACGGTCGCCTTGGTTCGCGCCGGTGTGCGCTACCCGCTCGTGCACGCGACCGGTGACAGCGGCTACTATCGCTACACGGGTGCCGATCTCGTCGTCCGCGAGGGCGACGTCTTCGACCTCGAAGCCACCGTCGATGGCCACGTGCTCACCGCCCGCACATCGGTGCCGGTGCGGCCAACCGGCGCGCGCATGTCGGCAAGCACGCTCAAAGTGCCGACTTTCTCTCCGGGCATGGGACGCCCCGACTTGTCGGCAGGCAGTGCGCTGGTGCACTGGCAGAAGAGCAGTGGTGCTCTCTACTTCCTGACACTCGAAAGCACCGAAGTGAACCCGGTGCAGATTGATCTGAACCTGCCCATCGGCCGCGGTGGCGGGCGTCGGTTCATCTTTCCGCCAACCGCGGCGGATAGCGCGCGTGTGGACGTGTTCTCGCTCACCTACTACGGGACGTACACCGCTCGCGTCTGGCGCGTGAATGAGGAGTACGCGCAGTTGTACGCCACGCTGCAGCAGGATTCACGCGACCTCAACGAGCCCATCTCCAACGTGCACGGAGGCCTTGGCGTATTTAGCGCGTTCTCCGCAGATACCACCGTGTTCAGCGTCGTGAAGTAGGCGCGTCGTTCGCGAAAGGCCCGGGCAGGCGAAGCGGCGGTTGAGGATGGCGATGAGGCGAGCGCCGGGTGATCTTCAGTCGCCATGACGCGCAACGCCACCGACGCCCTCCCCACTCGTTTTCGCTTCGCGACCGACGACAGCGCGCGCGGGATCGCTGACGTCGCCGCGACGCTGCAGACGCGCCTCCGTTCGATCGCCGTCGTCGTCGCCACCACCTTGCTGGCGTATTTTGTGCTCCTCACCGTGCGATTGTTGCAGCTGAGCGGCGACGCACAGGCTGTGGCGGCCGCGGGCCGGCGCGCGAACGGCGTGATGATACTGGCACTGGCCTGGCTCGCCTGGTGGCTACGCAGGAGCCGCCCCCGCGCCATTGGTCGGCTCCGCTGGATGGAAGTTCTGCTCTTCGCCGGCGTTGGCGTGTATTTCGCGCTCTGGATGGCGGCAGACTTTCCGACCCTCGTCCCGGTCATCGATACGGCGCCGTTGGATCTCGGATTAAGCCAGGCCGCGTGGATGTCGCTCTCCATCGTGGCATACGGCCTGCTCATACCGAATCGGTGGCAGCGAACGGCGGGGATGATCGCCTTCATGCTCCTGTTGGTGGTTGCCGTCGACGTGTGGAGCCTGAGCCGATATGACATTGCGCCTTCGGTCGCGACCACGTACCTCGGCGCGCAGTGGACGCTGCTGTTGGGATTCACGGCGTACGCCGTATTCGGCGCCTATCGCATCGACGCGGCGACCACGGTGGCGCGCGATGCGCTCCGGCTGGGCCAATATGTGTTACTGGAACGACTCGGCTCGGGCGGCATGGGGGAAGTGCACCGCGCGGAGCATCGGCTGTTGCGCCGACCGTGCGCGATCAAGCTGATCCGACCGGAGCACGCCGGAAATTCCGACGTGGTGCGTCGCTTTGAGCGCGAAGTGCAGACCACCGCCACGCTGACGCATCCGAATACGATCGCGATCTACGACTACGGTATCACGGATGACGGGACCTTTTACTACGTCATGGAATACCTGCCCGGCCTGACGCTCGAGCAGCTTGTGTCGCGCGACGGACCCATGGAAGCACCACGGGCGATTCATGTGCTTCGGCAGATCGCTGGCGCACTGCAGGAAGCGCATGATGCCGGGCTCACGCACCGCGACATCAAGCCGGGCAACGTCATGCTCGGCGAGCGCGGCGGCGTACCTGACGTCGCCAAGCTGCTGGACTTTGGACTCGTGACCGCGCACAACGCGGACGGCGAGGTTGTGGGCGACATCACGGGCGGCATCACCCAAGTCGGCATGGTGCTCGGCACGCCCGCGTACATGTCGCCTGAACAGTGCGCGGGAGAGCAACAGCCCGGTCCAGCGAGCGATCTGTACAGTCTGGGAGCGCTCGGCTACTTCCTTGTGACCGGGCGGTCACCATTCGAGGGACGCGCGCCCCTGCAGATGATGCTGGCCCATCTCGGCGAAGCGCCACCGTCTGTGCGCGCGCTCCGACCGGAACTGCCCTCAGCGCTTGACGCGGTGCTTCAACGCTGTCTCGCCAAGCGACCGACGGAGCGGTACGAGCGCGCGCGCGACTTCGAGCAGGCGCTGGCCCACGCGCTCGCGAACGCACCGGCGTAGCTCGCCCGAGCCATCTGGGTACGTCGCCTAGTGAGGCGCCCACCCATGCCGTATCGTTCATGAGTACGGTGCCGCCTCCTGCGCCGTGGTTTCCTCTTCAGCACGGCTCGCGTTCGGGCCAGCATCTTGACGGAGTACACACGCCATGAAGGTCCCACGCCCGATCGTCGCCCTCGCGATCCTCTCCACGCTGACCGGCGCATCGTCAGTGGCGTCCGCCCAGGGCGGCGGGCACAACATGGCCGGCATGCACAGCCCCGAGATCGTCATCCCGAAGGGCGCGCGCTATACGAAAGCGGACGTCGAGTTCATGCAGGGGATGATTGCCCACCACGCGCAGGCGATTGTCATGTCGCGCATGGCCGAGTCGAACGGCGCCAATCCACAGGTCCTCAAACTCTCGCGGAAGATCGATCAGTCGCAGGTGCCCGAGATCCAGATCATGCAGGAGTGGCTGCGCCGGTACAAGCAGTTCGCACCGGACACGTCGTCGTGGCAGCACATGCAGATGTCAGGCATGCTGACGACAGCGCAGCTCCAGGAGCTCGAGGTGGCCAAGGGGGTCGACTTCGATCGCGCATTCCTGAAGTACATGATCATGCACCACGAGGGTGCATTGAAGATGGTGGACGATCTCTTCGCGTCCCCGCTGGCTGCACAGGAAGTGGACGTGTCCGTGTTCGCCAACGATGTTGTGACGGCACAGACCGGCGAGATCGGCATTATGCGACGTCTGCTCTCCCAACTCCCGAAGTAGCGCCCCACGTAACGCGACGCCCACGGCGTATAGCCCGTCCCATTCCCACCACAGGAGTTTGACCCGATGCATGTCGTCCGTGGCTTAAATCTTCTCCGGATCCTTT
>JBEBIR010000344.1:0-4496 GCA_040080315.1 Gemmatimonas sp. | reverse complement strand
ACGGGCGATCCCCGGGCACTTGTACGTGGGTCGTGTCAGCGGGTCGCTGTTCGCCGACATCACGATCGATTCGCTGGAGATCCGCGAGCCCAACGGACGACTGTTTGTCGCGACGGGTCCCATCCATGTGACGTATGATCCACGCGACCTGCTCGATCGTCGCGTGGTGATCAAGTCGCTCGACGTCACGCGACCGAACCTCACCGTCGTCGATTACGGTGCGGATGACTGGAACTGGAAGCGCGCCCTGCGACGAAAGTCCGGCACGGCCACGCAGGGTCGGGGCGGCTTCGGCGATTACATCGTGCTGGATACGGTGACGCTGCACGAGGTCACACTGGTCGTGCAACAACCGTGGACGCTCTCCGACACGCTCAAGGGTGCGAAGCGGGATAGCGCGTTGACGTACAATCTCACCCGCAGGGATGGCGAAGTCCGTCGCGATGGCGATCGCTTTGCCCGCATCTGGCGCTTCGTGCGCGGCAACATGGCGCTGGGCCGCACGCGCATTGCCGATCCCGACTCCGCGGGTGTGCAGATCGCCATGCGAAAGCTGGATGTGGTCTGGGTGTATCCGCCGTTCTGGTTTCGCAACATGCGCGGTACGGTGCGGCAACTTGGCGACAGCCTGTGGATGGACGGCGCCGATTTCCAACTCGCCAACTCGCACGGGCGCGGTGATGCGAAGATTGTCTGGGGAGGCGGGAAGCCGGTTCGCTACGACATTCGCATCCAGGGCGATACCGTAGCCATGGCCGACGTCGCGTGGATTGATGAGTCGCTGCCGCGCACCGGCGGAGGCAGCACCGCGCTGACGATCAAGAATGACCCGCGGAACCTCAGTGTCATTGAGTACGCGTTGCGCAACATGGACGCACGGTCGATGCGCTCGCGACTGACCGGTCGGATGACGTTTGGCGTCGGCGGAGAAGTGTTGCGCGTGACGGAGGTCGCGCTCGATCTCAAGCCGGCGCACACCGACCTGCTGCGACAGTTCAACGGCGAGCCGTTTCCCTATGACTGGCAGGGTGCGCTGAGCGGACGCATTGCGGCGCGCGGTGGACCGGTCACGACGTTTGTGATCGATGCCGCGGATTTGGTCTTCGATGATGCGCATGTGCCGGGCGCGCAAACGCGCTTCGCCGCGTCCGGCATGGCGAATATCTTCACGCCGTCGGAAGCGATCCTGAAGGGCATTGATGTCCGGATCGACCAACTCGATCTGCGGACGCCCCGATTCGTGAATCCCCTGTTCCTCGAGGTCAACGGCATCGTGCGTGGCGCGATGCGGTTGGATTCACTCTGGTACGACGCCCGCTTCTCGAACGCCGATCTCGATCATGTGGATGGACCGGGACTGCCGTCGCATCTCACGGGGAGTGGTCGGTACACGCTTGTCCCCGAGGGCGTGAAGTTCGATATGGATCTGCAGGCGTCACCGTTGTCGTACACGACGCTCTCGCGCTCCTACCCGGGCATGCCACTGCGCGGGAGCGCCGTGGGCAGCATACGCGCCAAGGGGCTGGCGGAAGATTTTGATCTGGCGGTGACCCTGGCAGGAGAGGGAGGAGAACTGGCGTTCAACGGACGTGTGGACGGGTTTGAACCCAGCTACTCGGCCAATGGACAGTTCCGGGTGCGCAGCGCCAATCTGGAAGCCCTGTTCGGCGACTCGCGATTTCCTCAGTCGAATCTGTCCATGGCGGGCGACCTCGCGATCAGCGGCGCGTCGCTCTCGTCGTTGCGTGGACCCCTGCACGCATCGGTTGACCAGTTCTCGCGGGTAGCCGACGTGCGCGTGTTCGGAGGTGCCGTATCGGCAACATTCGATTCGGGTCAGGTGCGCATTGATACGTTGACGGTGGAGAGTTCCGCCCTGCGCTTGACAGCGCGCGGCGGACTTGGACTTATCGCCAATCGATCGGACTCGCTGCACTTCTCGGCGGCGATCGATTCGCTGGGTGGACTGCGTCCGTGGCTGCAGTCAGGTGACTCCCTCACGCGGCTGGTCAATCCCCGAGACACACTCCGCGGCACGATCGAACTGCGTGGACGGTTGCTGGGCACCATCGATACGCTCGACCCGGTGGGTCTCACACTCGATGCGCGCGCCGACGCGACCGATATCGTCTTCGGCACGGCGCGCGCCGCGCGCGCGAATCTCGCCCTGGCCGTCGGCGACCTGATGCGCGGCGGCAATGGGTCCCTGCAGGTCACGATGGACTCGGCTCGAGTGGCGGGGATGGACATTTCATCGGCCGCCGGTCGATCGACGCTGCATCGCGGACTGGCCGAGCGATTCGCCGCGGAAATGCGTTCGCCGACCGAAGCGCGACTGGCGGTCACGGGCGGCGTGACGCGTGTCGCGGACACCACGACACTGCGCGTTGATACACTGACAATCCGCGTCGACAGCGCGGCCTCCACACCGCGCGGATTCCGTCTTGCCGCACCGGCAATCGTGCGCATCGAAAGCAACCGTACCGGGACACTCGATTCCCTGGTGCTTGTCCACACGGACACGGGTCGTGTTTCCGTGCGGGGTGCGATCGGCGATTCCGGCGCGCTGCGCGCCCGTGTGGAGTTGGATCGCGTGCCGTTGGCCGACCTCGGTCGGTTGACGCCGAGCAGCGGCCTGACGAGGGGCACCGCCACGGCTACGGCAACCGTGACGGGGACGCGGGAGCGGCCGCAGTTGGATGCGGAGCTCTCACTTCGCGATGCCGTCTCGGGTCGCATGCGCTTCGGCGCGCTCGATGCCAAGGCGCACTATGACTCGCTGCGACTCGCCATTCAGGCATCGCTGAGTGTCGACGGCCGACAGGCGCTGTCGGCGACGGCCTCGTTGCCCGTCGACCTCGCGCTCGTCGCGGGCCGCACGCGACAGCGCGATGAGCCCTTGATCGGTCGCATTGTCAGCAGTCGTGCGGATCTCGCCTTGCTGGAGTCGTTGTTTCCGGATGTCACGAGTGCGCGCGGGCGATTCTCCACTGACTTGCAGTTGACCGGCACCTGGGAACGACCGCGGTTGCGCGGCCAATTGCAAATGGACAGTGCGGCCTTGACGCTGGCCAATCTTGGCGTGCGATTGGAGCAGGCCACGGCCGATATCGGCATCGCCGATGATACCGTGTTCATTCGTCGTTTCGGCGCAACCAGCGGCGCACGCACGGACTCGCTTGGCATCAGTGGGACCATCAGTCTGGTCGATTCGCGCAAGCCGTCATTCGACCTGCGACTCACCGCCAACAATTTTCTGGCGATCGACAAGCCGCGGACGGCGTCCCTGGTGCTGACCACCACCACACCCGTGACGCTGACCGGCAACAGTGACGCCTCTCGCGTGCGAGGCGCCGTGCGCATCGACCGCGGCAAGGTGTATATCAACGCATTGGCACAGCGTCGCGGTCTCGACCTCACCGACAATTTCGACATCGTCGACACCACATTCCTCGGCTTCAACGCGCTGCTGCCCAACGCACCGGGCGCGTTGATCGAGAACCTCGTGCTGGACAACGTGCGGGTGAATATTGGCGACGATGTGTGGCTGCGCTCGCCGGAAGCGAATCTCAAGCTGGGCGGCGCGCTGCGCGTGACGCGCTCGGCCGGCCGCGATGGCAGTCGACCCCGGCTGGCGCTCGCCGATTCGCTGGTCGTGGAGCGCGGGACGTATCAGCTCAACCTCGGCATTGCCCGTCCGAGCTTTGAAGTCGATCGCGGCGTGGTGCGCTTTTACGGTGACCCCGATCTCCAGCCAGCGCTTGACATCACCGCGCTGCACACCGTTCGCGAACTGCGCGCGAATTCCAATCGTCAGGATGTTCGCATTCGCGTCAGCCTCGGGGGAACGCTTGATCGCCCGTCACTGGCGCTTTCGAGCGCCGACAATCCTCCGCTGCCAGAGAGTGACATGTTGAGCTACCTTGTCACTGGCGAGCCGGCGTACGCGTTACTGGGCTCCACCGACTACGCCGACCAGGGCGCCACGCTCCTGTTGCGCTACGCGGGGAGTTTTCTTTCGCGCCGATTGGCGGGCGGTCGATTCGATGTGGTGCAGGTTGAGCCCACGGCGATCGCTCCCGGCGAGGCGGCCAATCTTCGGTCCAGCGGGTTTGGCATTCTGGCCTCCACGCGCGTTGGAGTCGGCGGTCAGGTGGCGCGCAACACGTACTTTGCGTTCACGACGGGGCTGTGCGGATTGTCGTCGCAAACATCGGGTGGCGGCGATGCGCTCTCGCTGTTCGCACAGGGACTGGGCGTCAAACTGGAACGCCGCTTCGATCGCGGGTTCTCAATATCGCTCGGACTCGAGCCGGCGTCGAGCGCGCAGGCATGCGGGCGGCTCGGCATTTCGCGAACGTTTCAGCAAACCCCGCCGCAAATCGGTATCGATTTCTTCCGGGCCTGGACATTCTGAGACCCGTCTTGATCCCTCTCCTGTTTCCCCCGCACCCCGCCACTCGTCTGCAGTGACCGAATGTCCTCCTCGCTCGACA
>JBEBIR010000343.1:0-4502 GCA_040080315.1 Gemmatimonas sp. | reverse complement strand
GTCCAGACAAGTCGCCTTCACTCTGGTCGGTGGCAATGAGCACGGCCCGCGCCTGCGACACCAGCTCACGCGCACGAGCCGTCTGATTCCGATGCATCGCCGCGGTTCCCGCCTCCAGACTAGCTAGCACGAACATATCCGTACGTTCGCCATAGGTTGCGCGGGTGAGGGCGATGGCCGAGTCGAGCACGACCGACGCGTCGCGCATGCGACTCTGCGAGATCAGACTGCTACCGATCGTCAGATAGAGACGCGCGCGCACGGCCGGATCATCGGCAAATTCAGTGGGAACACGGCGCAGCGCGGAGTCCATCAGCGCGCCGACCGATGCCCGGGGGCCGAGTCGCGGCAACATGCCGCCCATCGAGGTGGCATCGCCCGCGCCCAGCACGGCCTGAAGGAACTCCGACACGCGCGCGGTTCGCGCCGATTCCCGACGCGCGGTCGCAGACTGGCGGACGATGGTGACACCCGACGCGATCGCGACCAACGCCAGCGTGGTACTGAGCGCGACGGGCCACCGATTGCGGCCAACGAAGCGTCGGACCCGATAGCCGAGCGTGTCCGACCGCGCCGAGACCGGGAGGCCGCGAAGATAACGCTGGACGTCCGTCGCGAGTGCTTCCACCGAACTGTACCGCCGCTCCGCCTCCTTGCGCAGCGCCATCATGACGATCGCGTCGAGTTCGCCGGACAGCCGGCGCGCCAATCGCGCGCGCGAGCTCTCTCCACACTCGCGAGACGCGGCGTCCGTGCAGGCGACGCTCGGCGTCACGGGTATCTGCGTCATCACCGCATCGGCCAGTTGCACCGCGTTGCGTCCGGTGGTGACGAACGGCGGGACTCCGGCCAGCAGCTCGTACAACATGACACCCAACGAGTACACGTCGCCCGCCGTCGACACGGGCTCACCGCGCAGTTGCTCGGGGCTCGCATACGCGGCCGTCATCGGCGTGAGACCGTCCAGCGTTACGCTCGCCGCGTGTCGCGGGTCATCGCCAGACGATTCTACCAGCTTCGCAATGCCGAAATCGAGCAGCTTCACCACGCCGTCGTTGGAGACCAGCACATTCTGCGGCTTGAGATCGCGATGCACGACGAGCCGCTGATGCGCGTGCTGCACGGCGCCGCAGACTTGCTGCATCAGATCGAGACGCTGCGCGATCGTTGAGCGATGGGCGCGGCACCACTGGTCGATGGGCAGGCCGTCGACGTACTCCATCACGAAATACGGCGTGCCTGCTTCCGTGACCCCGCCATCCAGGAGGACCGCGATATTGGGGTGTTGCAATTCCGCGAGAATCTGACGTTCGCGTCGGAATCGGGAGGAAATAACCGAGCTTTCGGCGCCCCGCGCGATGGTCTTGATAGCCACGCGCTGTTGGTACGCGTCGTCGGCCCGCACCGCCTCGTAGACGGCGCCCATGCCGCCCTCACCGATTTTTCGAACCACGTTGTAGGCGCCGACTCGTTGCGCCGTCAGCAACGCATCGGGTGGTGCCAGCGCCTCGACTTCGCCGGGAGACAGTCTGGACAACGCGGACTGGTCGAAGCGCCCGTCAGCGGCATCATTCGCGGCGAGCAGCGATCGCACTTCGCCAACGACCCATTCGTCATCGCTGGCGGCCCTCTTGAGTGCGAGCTCGCGCTCCTCGAACGTGGCATCCATCAACGTGTCGAAGAGCGAGGTGACCTGCTCCCAGCGCGGCTCGATCGTCGTCACCGCGCGTCTCGGCTAGCGATCGGCCGCAGCGTCGAGCGCGCGATGCAAGAATGCGCGGGCAACCGCCCAGTCGCGCTTGACGGTTCGCTCGGAGACATCAAGCACCTTCGCGGTCTCTTCCACCGAAAGGCCGGCGAAGTACCGCAGTTCCACCACCTGCGCCTGACGCGCGTCGAGGGCGGCCAGTTGCTGGAGCGCCTCGTCGACCTCGATGATCTCATGCGTTTCCTCGACCGCGGCGTCCATGTCATCACGCAATGGCACCACCATGCGGTATCCGCGCTTGTCCGCTCGTGTACGTCGGGCGTGATCCACCAGGATGCGCCGCATGAGTGTCGCGGCCACGGCAAAGAAGTGCCGTCGACTTTCGAAGTTGGCCGAGCGTTGATCGACGAGACGGAGGAACGCCTCGTGCACGAGCGCGGTGGGCTGGAGCGTATGGCCTTCGCGCTCGCGCTGCATCGACCCAGCGGCCATTCGACGCAGTTCGTCATAGACCAGCGGCAGCAGCGCGTCGTAGGCGCCCGTCTGGCCCTGCTGAACGGCGAGCAGCAAATCGGTGATGGACGTCGACGCCAGAGCGAGTAGTCCCGTGGGGGTTGCGTAGAGCGTACGCCGAGGGATTCGCACCGGCAAGGACGGCCGGACGTTCGGCTCGCACCCGGATGGGACGAACAGGTTGCATCGGCGTGGGTGAGGCGAGTTGGGGAAGCCACTACTTGCCAACGCGTCGTCCTGCGTCAATCGGGGCCACGGTGGGCGCCGCTGACCGACCTGTCGGGTGCGGAACGGCTTTGAACCGCCGAGGACGCAGAGTTCGCAGAGGTCCGTCGGCGGCGATAACTGCGGCAGATTCCACCGCGAAGGACACGAGGGACACGAAGGACGGCATGTGTAGTTCGGTCCTTTGTGTCCTTTGCGACCCTTGTGGTTGATTTGTGGTATCGTGTTGACCGCAGACCTCGCATCGGCCCCTGCCCTTCAGGTGCACACCCATGGCCAGCTTCCTCAACCGTCTCACCTCGCTCATCACCGGCGACTCATCGTCAGAGCGCTTCACCATTCGCGGCGTGCCCGTGGTGGTCCACAACACGCGCCCGGACATCGCGACTTCTGATGTGATCGAGCGACTCACCGAGGCGCTTGACCTCATCGCCACGCACCAGCCGTGGCGTTTGCGACATCTGCAACGCGACATTCAGGGCATTCGTGTGGAGCGATTCGCCTGCCGCGGTGCCTACCTGCCCGGCGAACGCGTAGTCATTACCGAGCTCACGTTCCTCGCTCGGCGTGACATCACGCCCGCGCCGGTCGCTTCCTCCATAGTGCATGAGGGGATTCACGCGCGCGTGAACGCCATGGGCGCGCACCGAGACGGTGAGGACATGGCGCGCGAGGAACGCCTCTGCCGACGCGCCGAACTGGCATTTGGCCTCGCCTTGCCGGAGGCACTTGGGGCGCCTGTCGTGGAGCGCGCCATGGCCAGCCTGGCGCTCGACGATCACGACGTCGCGCCGGCGGTAGATTGGCAGGAAGCGCAGCGTCGGCAGGATGCTGCCGACCGAGCGGCTGGCGGAGGCACCTGACCCCTTCAGGTCTCGGCGAGACCCGATGACCAGTTTCGGGCGCAAACGTCGCCGTACTCGTAGTGACCAACATCCGGAGTGAGTCGATGCGCGTGCCGCCGTCTTTTCGCCAGTTCTCGCGGGTGACTGCCGCGACGATGCTGACCATTGCAACCGCCTGCGGTGGCGGCGGCACCGACACGCCGACCACTCCCACGCCTCCAGCGCAAACACCCGCCTTCAGTTTGGCACTGTCGGCCAACGCGCCAACGGTACAGCAATCAGGGTCCGGCGCGTTCACAGTGACCATCACGCGTTCCGGCGGCTTCACTGGTGCGGTCGACCTTACGGTCGAGGGAGCGCCAGCGCTCATCACGCCGACGTTGGCACCATCGACGATTCCGAGCGGCAGCACCACAAGCATCATTACGCTCGCCGTCAGTCTTAATCAGCCTGCGGGTACGTACCCGATGACTATTCGCGCGCGGGCGAATGGTCTGAGTGATCAAACGGCCACACTTTCATTGGCTGTCGTGACACGAACGCCGAGTATCACGCTCACGCGATCGGGTACGAGCGCGCTCACCACGTTCGCCGGCGGACTCGCTATCAACGCCACCATCATTGTGAACCGCATCGAGTATCTGGGCGACGTGGCGTTCTCCGTGACGTCTCAACTCCCGGCGGGATTGACCGCCACGTTCGCACCGGCCAACACCACGGGCAACTCCGCCGTTGTCACCTTCAGCGCGGCGGGGAGCACGACGCCTGGCGCGTACAACATCACGCTGCAGGGTTCGGGAACCGGCATCACTGCAGCGACACTCACCCTGACATTTACCGTAACGCCCTCGGCGAGTGTGTCAGTCGGCGTGAGTCGCAACCCCGTTTCCATCCCGCAGAACGGCAGCGGTGTGACCAGCGTGGTTCTCACACGCACCAACTTCACCGGCGCGGTCACCCTGTCTACCAGCGGAGCTCCGGCCGGCGTCACGATACAATTCGACAATAATCCGATTGGCACGAACGGGACCACCATGACGTTCATCGTCGGACCGTCTACCGTTCCGGCTTCGTATCCCATCACGCTCACGGCGTCAGCTCCTGGTGTAGCCAGTGCCAATGTGGTCGTCACACTTGTCGTAACCGCGACCGGCACCGGCGGCAACACCACGTTGCGCTTCTGCGGCTCGGCGGCGGACATCCCGATCTGG
>JBEBIR010000015.1:0-18799 GCA_040080315.1 Gemmatimonas sp. | reverse complement strand
TGTGACCCGCCTTTTGGAGAGAGGGGAGGGGAGGAGGCCCAAAAATTACCTCCCCGGAATTGAACATGCCACCGATTTTCCCTGACACGCCTCACGCTGAGTTCCGCACCATGTCACGCATCCCTGCCGTGTTCGCGACGGCGCTCCTGATCGCCACGCGCTCGATGGCGCTTGCCGGACTTGCCACCTCGCGGATTGACGCGCAGCCGGCCAGCGCCGTGCGTGAGTTGGCGCGTGGGGTCTCGTACTGGCACGTGGCGGACGCCCGCGGTCCCTGGCGTATGCACGTGGTGCGGGTGGACCTCCGCCGCGCCAGCATCGAGTTGCGCGCGGCGCGCGCCGGCGACCAACTGCGGGGACGCGAGCGCACGTCGGCAATGGCACGGCGCGTGTCGACTGCAGGCGCGCGCGTGCTCGCGGCGGTGAACGCCGATTTTTTTGACCTGCGCTCCGGCGAGAACGAGAACAATCAGGTGGTCGCCGGCGAGTGGTGGAAAGGCCTCAAGCTGACGGACTCGCCATTCGACACGTACGACAACGTGCATGTGCAATTCGCCGTGGACGCCAGCGGACGTCCGCTCATGGAGCGCTTCATGCTGGATGGCAGAGCGTGGGCGCGTGGCGTGATGACACCCATCATCACGGTCAACGCGAATCCCTCAGGTGCGCCGGAAGGCACGGCACTGTATACGGCGCGGTTCGGCGCCAGCACACCTCGCGACACCTCTCGCCAGACCGCCGAAGCCGCACTCCTTTCGGCGGGGCGTCGCGGGGACACGTTGCTGTACGTGCGACGGGGCGCTGTGGCGGTCGCGTCAGGTACATCCATCCCGCAGGATGGCGCGGTGCTCGCGGCATATGGTGCGCGCACCAGAGAAGTGCAGGCAATGCGGGATGGTGACACGGTGCGCATCCTCCTCGCCCCCCTTCCTCGCATGCCCGGCGGCGCTTCGCCGTCATTGATCATTGGTGGATGGCCTCGCATCCTGCGCGACGGCGTCAATGTGGCCGCCGATGCCGCCACGGTCGAGGGGACGATCTCGCGCAACGCCGAGGTGCGCCATCCACGGACGGCCATCGGCTATTCGAAGGACGGGCGCACCCTCTGGCTGTTCGTGGTGGACGGCCGCTCAACGGCGAGCGTGGGGATGACGCTGGTCGAAATGGCGGACGAATTGCGTCGGCTGGGCGCCTGGCAGGCGATGAACTTCGACGGGGGTGGGTCAACCACCATGGTGATTGACGGCTCGATGGTGAATACGTCGTCCGATCCGACCGGCGAGCGCGAAGTCGGGAACGCGCTCCTGATCGTGGCGAGGCCTCGCGGCCAGAACCGCTAGGGCGGCGCCAGGGGATCGATGTCCACGTTTTTCCGAGAATGGCGCGATGAGTGACGTGGCGTAGTTTGGAGCCTGCCGCTAACACGACCCGCGCGACGACGTCCAACCACGCAGGTATGACGCTCGCCGACGGACTGTGGGCGTACTCTTCCACTCATTGCATGAAGGAGCGCACGCATGATACGCAAACTGGCACTCATCGTACTCGCCGCGGTGATCGGCTGCGCCCCCTCCCGCGCGGGTGCCCGCGCGGAGTGGGACCTGCTGGGCACGCGTGCGGTCAACGACCGCGCCGACCATGACATCATCGCCGTGAGTTCCCAGCGAGGCGATTTCCGTCGCATCAAATTCGCCGTGCAGCGCGCGTCGGTCGACTTCCATCGCGTCGTCGTGCACTTCGGCAACGGCAGCGATCAGCGCATCGACATGCGCAACACCATCAAGGCTGGTGGCGAGAGTCGCGCCATTGATCTGGACGGGAGCGAGCGGGTGATTCGCAGCGTGGAGTTCTGGTATGACGCGAACACGATTCGCGGCCGTCGAGCGACCGTGAGGGTGTTCGGGATGCGGTAGGGAAGATGGGAGAATGGAGACGGGAGAATGGAGACGGGAGTCTCTTAGACGCCCGAGTGTGTGACCGCGCCTTGGTAAGCCGGTCCCACCGACCGCGCGTACTTCTCCAGGACTCCGCCGCGCGGCGCTGTGGCACGTGGCGTCAGTGATGTCAGTCGCGCCGACAGGTCGGCGTCACTGAGCGCCACGTGAATGCGGCGCGCTTGCGGTCGCGCATCAATCTCGATGATATCGCCATCGCGCAGCGCGGCAATCGGTCCGCCATCAGCCGCCTCGGGACCCGCGTGGCCGATACACAAGCCGCGCGTTGCGCCACTGAAGCGGCCGTCCGTCAGGAGGGCAACCGACGCGCCCATCCCCTGTCCGTATACCAGCGCGGTGATGCCAAGCATTTCGCGCATGCCGGGACCGCCGCGCGGGCCCTCGTTGCGAATCACCAGAACATCTCCTGCCTCGTAGCGACCTTCTCGCACGGCCACTTGTGCCTGCTCTTCCGACTCAAACACGCGGGCAGGCCCCCGATGCACCAGCGTGGAAAGTCCGGCCGTCTTGAGCAGCGCGCCGTCGGGGCAGAGGTTGCCCTTGAGCACGGTGACGCCGCCATCGGGCGATCGCGCGTTGTTCACGTCTCGCACGACGTCGCCGTCAGCCGTGACGACCGTGGCCAGCTCCTGCGCGAGCGTTCGTCCGGTAAATGTCACGGTATTCCCGTGCAGGAAGCCCGCGTCGAGCAGCGCGCGCAGTACCACGCCAGCGCCGCCGACCTCATACAAATCGCGCGCCAGAAAGCGGCCGCCGGGTTGCAAGTCGGCAATGAGCGGTGTGCGAGCAAACACGGCGGCGACATCGTCAAGATGAAAACGAATTCCCGCCTCGTGCGCGATGGCCGGTATATGCAGCGCCGCGTTGGTGGACCCACCGGTGGCGGACACCACGGCGCAGGCGTTCTCCAACGACTCGCGGGTGACAATGTCGCGCGGCAACGGCCCGTTGTTCATCACGGTGCGCATGAGTGTCACGGCGGCGCGCCGCATGAGCGGTGCGCGTTCGCTGTACACAGCGGGCACCATGCTGGAGCCGATCGGCGCGAGTCCGATGGCCTCGGAGACCATGCCCATGGTGTTCGCGGTGAACTGCCCCGCGCAGGCGCCGGCGGTGAGCAGGCACGCGTGGGTGATCTCGGTCAGGTCGTCGGGCGTGGCCTCGTTGGCCAGCACCTTGCCGACCATCTCATACGTTTCGCCAATGTTCGTATCACGACCGCGCCAGCGTCCGGGTAGTGCCGCGCCGCCGTGCACGAACACACCGGGCACGTTGCAGCGCACGATACCCATCATGAGCCCGGGCAGGTTCTTGTCGCAGGCGCCGATGGCGAAGATGCCGTCCCACTGATGACCGCGTGTGGAGGCTTCCACGCTATCGGCAATCAACTCGCGTGACACGAGCGAGAAGCGCATGCCGGAATGCGCGATGGACAGGCCGTCGGAGACGGATACCACGGGACACTCATGCGGCATGCCACCCGCGGCGTAGATCCCGGTCTTGGCGTGCTGCGCCTGTTCCCGAAGATTCAGGTTGCACGGGCTCATCTCACCGCCCGTGTGGAATACCCCGATGTGCGGACGCGCGATTTCGTTGTCGTCCTGACCCAAGGCGTGCAGGAAACTCCGCGTCGGCGCGCGCAGCATTCCCTCGTGCAACGTCGCCGATCGAAACCGGTGCGTCACGAATGCAGCGATTCGCTGTGGTACATGCGGATCACCCGCGACACATCGGCATCAGCGCCCACGGCGTCGTGCGTACTGGCGTCCCGATACAGTTCGGCGGCGCGTGCCGTCATGGGCACGGATGTGCCGAGTTCCGCGGCCAGTCGCACGACCTGATCGATATCCTTGCGGAAAGTGGCGAGCGCGCCAATGCGCGGGGTGTCGATGCCGTTCGCCATGCGTCGACCAAAGATCTGGAACGGGAGTGAATCGGCAAACCCACCGGCGAGCGCGTCGGGCATACGCGTCGCATCAATACCGGCGGCGCGCGCGAACGCCAGCATCTCGGCGATTACCAGCAGGTTGCAGCCAACAATCATCTGATTGCAACTCTTGGCCAGTTGGCCCGCGCCTTGGCCGCCCATATGCGTCACGCGTTGTGCCAGCGCATCGAACACGGGCGCCGCGCGCGCGATGTCGACTGCGTCGCCGCCGGCGAAGATGATGAGACGTCCCGCGCGCGCGGCGGGGAGGCCGCCGGAGACTGGTGCGTCAACCCAATGCGCGGATGTTTCGCGCGCGAGGCGGGCGGCCATCTGCGCCGTTGCGTCCGGTGCAATGCTGGAAAAGTCGATCACCAATTGATCGGCACGCAGCACCCCGCTGATTCCATGCTCGCCGAACACGACGTCGTCGACGGCGCTGGTATTCGTGAGACAGAGACAGACGATGTCCGCGTGCGTCGCAAGATCGCGCGCGGACACCGCGATGCGTGCGCCCAGCGACGCCAGCGCGGAGGCCTTCGCCGCGGTGCGGTTCCATACCGTGACGTCCAGCTCACGTTCGAGCAATCGCTCGACCATCGGCGTCCCAATGAGTCCGGTGCCGATGAACCCGATGCGCGGAATGTCAGGCATACAGGTGCAACCCGTTGTCCATTCGGATGATCTCGCCCGTGACGCCTGGTGCGGACGCGGCGAGGAAATACGCGAGATCCGCGACTTCGTCAACGTGCAGGAATCTCGGCAACGCCTGCGTTTTGAGATAATGCGCCTCGACGGCGGCCAATTGCTCGGCTGCCAGCACGCGACTTGGCAAGCCACCGGCAACGTAACCCGGGGCGATGGCATTCACGCGAATGTCGGGTGCGAGGGCACGAGCGAGCGAGAGCGTGAGGGTGCTGACAGCGCCCTTCGATGCCGCATACGCGACGGAGGAACCCAGTCCAGCGGTGCCGGCAATGGAGGACAAGTTGACGACCGCGCCACGTCCGCTCGCCTTCAGTGCACCCTGACAGGCCCGAATCATCTGAAACGTGCCAACCAGATTCACGTCGTACGTGCGCGAAAACTCACTGGCGGGCAGCGCGTGCAGGTCGGCATGCGGTACGAAACGCGTGGTGCCGGCACAATTGATCAGCGCATCGAGGCGAGCGAATTGCTTGGACATCGCACGGGCGGCGGCGACACAGCTGTCATCCGACGTGACGTCGAGCGATATCAGTAGCGTACCCGCGCCCAGGGCTTGGCACTCGGCCTCGACCAATTCGGCCAGTTGACGCGTTGCGTCGTCGAGCGTGCAAATACCGACGTCCCAACCGTGCCGCGCAAAGGTGCGGGCGCATGCGGCACCGATGCCGGTTGCTGCGCCGGTGATCAGGCAGGCCGGGCGAGAGGGAAGGTTCATCGCGACAGGTTACGTCAGCGACGGGTGGATGTCGAGGTTGTCGGAACGCATCGGGGGTGCCACGCGTTGCGCGGCACCCCCGATGATCTTACGTCGTGGGGAACGCTACGTGTTGGGCTGGCCTCGACCCCGCGGACCGCGATCATCACCCGACGATCCACGAGATACGCGCGGCTTGGCCGAGCGATCACCGCTCGATTGTGGTTGCGCCTGACGCGGCTGTTCCTGGCGCGGTTGCACTTGTCGGGGCTGTTCCTGACGGGGCTGTTCCTGGCGAGGTTCCTGACGTGGAGCGGGTTGTGCACGTTCAGTCCGGCGCGGTTCAATTCGAGGTGCATCGTTTCGCGGTGCATCGTTACGGGGCTGCGCGCTCCGCGGGCTCTCCGGTGCAACGTTCATGTCGCGGGATCGCGGCTCGTTTCGGCGTTGCTCGGGTGCCGACACCACCGTCGGACGCTGCTCGACCTCGGGTCGCGGGCGCTGGGCGGCGCCACGATCCGACCCGCCGTTCCGATAGCCCTCCGGCGTGGCCACGGGGCGATCATCGCGGGGCTGCGCAGTACGCGGCGTGGTGTTGCCGCCACCGGAACGACCGTCGTCGTTTCGACCGCGATCGACGATCACGCGATCACCGCCTCCAGGCTGGTTGCGATCATCGTCATGCGCGCGATACGCTTGTCGGCCTTCACGTTCTTCGCGCGAGCCATCTCGGCGACCACCAAAGTACGTATCGCGATGCACTCCACCGTAGCGATCGACGTTGCCATAGTTGATCGGTCGACGGTAGATGTCGCGATTGAAGTACACGTTTCGATAGCGGGGATTGACGTAGATGTTCGTGATCTGAATGAAGGGGCGGGAGCGCGCGCGCCATCCACCGCCGTACTCGTAATAGGCGTCGTTCCAGCCGTTGTAGTACACGCGGCGCCCGCGCCAGTCGAGGTCGTAGGACAGCCAGCCGCCAATCGGGAATCCCACACCGAATGACCAGTAGCGGTTGATGAACCCCATGCCGAACACCGGCCGGGTGTAGATCATGATCGGATCGTACACGGGCACGTAGATCACGCGTGGCTGTGTGGGCACGATGACATAGTCATCGCCTTCGTTCACGACCTGCTGCTGCGGAGTCGACACGAGGTTGCCGTGTTGCGCTGCCATGGCGCGCATGCGTTGCACGGCCTGCATGACTTCCGTGGACTGATTCGCGTACGCGCGACCAAGCGTTGTCGTCCAGTCGGACTTCTCGCTCATCATGTTGAGCGCCGACGCGTAATGTGCCACGGCCTTCACGCTCACGTCCCACGACTGATCGTCGATACCGGTCGTGCCGTTGGCGCGCACGAAGCGGGCCGCTTCTTCGATCTGGTCGGGAAATGTCGCCGCTACGAGCACCTGCGCCAGCAACGCATCGGGATACAACGCGATCGGTCCGACCAGGTTATCGAGCTGGTTGGCGGAGAAGCGCAGTGTCTCTCCGTTGTACTCAGCAGGCGGAACTCCCGACTGCGCCATGACGGGCGGAGCAGCGGCTGCGGTAACGAGCGAGAGCGCGGTGATGAGGGCAAACGGTCGACGGATCATGGTACCGCTCCGGCAAAGGACGGACATGGTAACTTCCATCACCATGTCCCGCATAATTCGTTCCCATGGCCAAACGTCTAACGCATCAACGACTTAACCTTTCAGCAGGTCAACGGCCATCCTCTATTGAGGACAGCTTCCGCGCGAAGAGTGGACAGGTGGACTGACGACGCTGATGTGACTACGGGCGTCGCGGCGGCAGCGGTGGAAGCTGCGGGCCGAGGCGACGGGCATTGTCGGCGAGCCAGGCGCGCTGTGCGTCGGTGAGCACCGCGTTGAGCGCCCGAGTCAACGCCGCGAACGCCGGAGCGAGACGCTCGCGAATGGGCCGACTACGCTCAAGAATCGCGCGCACGGCCTCGGGCGATGCCCCGTTCCGACGGGCGGTCATCGCTTCACGGGTGATAGCCGCCAGAGCGTCGAGGTCAGCCTTGTTCGTTTGAACGAACTGCTCGTTGATGCGGCGAATGGCGGCTCGCTGCTCTGCAGTCAGCTGCAGTCCGGCCGGTGCCCGGTCCAGAAATCCGGCGGCCGCTACGCCCTGACCGGCAGTTTCCAGTACCGCCTCAAACGACGGCTCGTCCTGCGAGGCGACTTGGGTGGGACCACGGTCGCACGCGGCCAGCAGAGTGGCGGCGAGCGCGGGGAGAAGGAATCGACGGAGCATGGGAAGACGGGAGACGGGAGACGGGAGACGCTCAACCACCGACCATACTTGAACTATACATGAACTGGGCCTTGCGCACTTGAAAGAGCTGTCTTATACTGAACCATATGGTTCAGTATAACATCGAGCTCGACAGGGCATTCGCGGCCGTGGCCGATCCAACTCGCCGGGGGATCCTCAGTCGCCTCAGCGAGCAGGAGGCGTCCATCAGCGATCTCGCCGAGCGCTTTGCGATGACGCTGACGGGCATGAAGAAGCACGTGCGGGTGCTCGAAGCAGCGGAGTTGGTGAGCAGTGTCAAAGTGGGGCGGGTGCGCACCTGTCGCGTCGGACCGCGGCGGCTGGAAGACGCGTCTGCCTGGATCACGTCCTATCAAACACAGCTTGAAGAACGCTTCGACCATCTCGACGCATTCCTTGAGCGCACCAGGGAGAACGGCACATGACGCAGACCGGGCGATACGCGACGATCTCGAAGCAGGGCGACCGCGCGATGTATGTGGAACGGATTTTCGACGCGACACGCGATCGGGTGTGGGACGCGTACACGATCCCGAGTCAGATCTCGCAGTGGTGGGGACGCGGCAACACGCTGGTGGTCGAGCGCATGGAGTTCGAACGCGGCGGACATTGGCGTTATGTCGAGTATTCACCCAGCGGTGGCGGGCAACAGCTGAACGGGTTCGAGGGGCGCTACCGCGAGATCTCACCGAAAGACCGGATCGTGCGGACGTTTGAATGGGACGGTATGCCCGGCTACGTGAGTGTTGAGAGCACCACGTTTGTGGATCTCGGTGATGGCCGCACCAAGATCATCAACACGCTGCAGTGCTTCACGCCGGAGGAATGCGACGGCATGATGGGCGCGGGGATGGAGCGCGGCATGAACGACAGCTACGAAGCGCTGGATCGTCTGCTGTCAGGGGTGCCCGTCAACGTGTGACTCGGCGGCCAATGTCACTTGTGCGCCCATCCCTCCACCGGCGCGCCGTGCATACGTGCCATTTGCGGCGAGCTCCCACGCCGTGGGATCGGTCACATAGCGGTCGAGAATCGTATCAAGGCGCCGTCGATGATTTTCGTCGAGTACGGGGACCAGCAGCTCGACGCGACGACGTAAGTTGCGCGGCCGCAAGTCTGACGAGCCGATGTAGTAGTCCGGATTCCCATCGTTGCCAAACCGATAGATTCGCGAGTGTTCGAGAAAGCGTCCGACGACGGACACGACGCGAATTCCCGCGGAGCGTCCGGGCACGCCGGGACGCAGCGTGCAGATACCGCGCACCACCAGGTTGATGTGCACACCGGCCTGCGCGGCGCGGTACAACGCGCGCACGACTTCGGTGTCGGCGAGCGCGTTCACTTTAATAGTGATCTCTGCCGGTCGGCCGGCGCGGGCGAGTTCCGCCTCTCGTTCGATCCGCGCCAGGAGCGCCGGGAGCAGCTGATGTGGCGCCACAAGCGCGCCGAACGCCAGCCCCTGCCGCAGTGGTGTTGCCGTCGCGAATGCGGTGAACAGATCCGCGACATCAGTGGTCAGGGCATCGCGTGTAGAGAAGAGACTCAGATCGGTGTATTGCCGTCCGGAGCGTGTGTTGTAGTTGCCCGTGCCCACATGGACGTAACGCGCATCGCGTGCGCCTTCGCGACGAACGACCAACGCGACTTTGGCATGCACCTTGAGACCGGGAACGCCAAACACCACCTGCCCGCCCGCCCGTTCAAGCGTGCGTGCCCAATGCACGTTGTGCTCCTCATCGAAGCGGGCCTGCAGCTCGACCAACGCAAACACCTGCTTGCCTAATCGCGCGGCGGTCAACAGGGCTTCCACGACTCGCGATGGATTGCCCACGCGATACAGGGTTACCTTGATCGTTGTCACGGCCGGATCGTTGGCGGATTCTGCCAAGAAGCGCACGACCGTGTCATCGAACGACTCAAACGGATGGTGCACGAGCAGGTCCCGCTCGCGCATCGCCGCGAACATCGACTGGTCGTGGCCGATCGGCCGAGTGGCGGCCAACGGTGGATACTCGCACGCCCCACCGCGTGGCACGGGCAACGTCTGCAAGCAGCGCTGATCGAGCAACCCGTCGACCACCTGCACGGCGTCGACCGTGAGTTCCATATCGCGTCCCACAGCGTCTCGGCGGAGGTTGTCGAGAATCAATGTGCCGACGTGCGCCGGCATGCTGCGCTCCACCTCCACTCGCACCGCGGGGTTGTGAGGGCGTCGTTCGGTGGCCAATGCGACCGCGTCGAGCAGGTCACCTGACTCGTCCTCGAGAATTTGCAGGTCACCGCCTCTCGTCACGCGGAACAGGTACGTCCCGTCGACGACGGCCGACGGATGCAGGAGATGCGCGTTGGCCCGCAGCACCTCTTCGATGGCGATCACGGCACCAGGCCGACCGACAACGGGAAGCAACCGGGGCACATCACCGGGTAACTCATGCTCGGCGAGGCGGGTTCGCTCACCGGCCGCAGCGCGAAAGACGACGGCCACGAAGAGTCCCAGGTGCGGCAGATGCGGCAGGGGATATCCAGGACTCAGCGTGATCGCCTGAGGGATCAGGTCGGGTTGAATCTCCTCGAGATATCGCGTGCGCAGCGCTTCGCGCTCGGCACCGGTGAGTGCATCCCATGTCAGGAGACCTACGCCAATCGCGGCGGCGTCGCGCAGGCATTGGTCGGCGCAGCGTGCTTGCGCCGCGAGAATGTCGGCAATCTCGCACTCGACCGCCTCAAGTCGCTCGCGGGCAGACCCACCCTCGCCGTAGTCAACCACTGGGGCACTCGGGGCCGACGCTCTTTCGTCGATGGCGGCCAGACGCAGCTCCGCCATCCGCACCATGTAGAGCTCATCGATGTTGCTGGTCACGATGCCAAGGAATCGCAACCGTTCGAGCAGCGGCACGGAGGAGTCTTCGGCGAGGGCCAGCACGCGTCGCTGGAAGGCGAGCAGGCTCAATTCGGCGTTGAGCAACTCGGCGGTGTCCGTGGTCCCCGTCATTTGCTCCGTTGGTGCGGTAAGACCCCGCGGATGGCGGGCGATCGGCACACACACTCTTCGCGCGGCGGCGCAGCCGTTGTACGCCGCCGCGCGAAGATACGATACGGAGAGCGGTTTCGCCTCCCTAACGCGTTGTCAGTGTCGCCTTGCCGCCGCTGATGACTTGCAGATGTGCGGAGGTCAGGTACGCGCGTGCGGCCGGCAACCCCTTGACGTAGCCATCCATGAAGGCGAGGGCCGTGCTGCTGATCAGCGGATCAAACTGCGGTGATGTGGTATTGACCAGTCCGAAGCTCTCGTGCGTCGCCAGCACATCATTGATGAACATCATGTGCTTGTTGCCGGGCGGCAACAACGGGAATGGCGCGACGCGACTCGCCGGTGGTGTGTCGGTAGCGTCGCCGGTGGCCGTTTGTGTCAGGTCTGGCAGAGTGCAGTCGGCCCAGGAGTGGTCACCGCCGCCGTTGTCATAAAAGGAGAGGTGTCCCGGACCCTGCGGGGAGTTCGCCAACACCGCCTTCAACTGTACGCGCAGCGGCGTGTTGGTGGACTTGGACACGTCGCGAAAACTGTAGCGAGGAATGGTTGGCGCGAGATTGATTCTGGCGCATGCCGTGGTCCTCGCGGTGTACGACCCGCGCGACCAACCGGCGACGGCAATGCGGTCGAAGTCAATGCGACCGGCCAACTGCGGATTGGTCTGCTCCAATGACGCCAAGGCATTGAGTACGGCGATGGCATCGCGCGGGCGATCGATATTCGCCGTAAACTCGAAGATCTCGCTGGCAACCGTATCCGTCGGCGGTGCAAGTCCGAACTCCGTGAACAGGAGAGAGAACTCGGGACCTGTGCGTGGCACGTGGCTCAGGTGAATCACGATGTAGCCCGCGCGAACGAAGAGGTTGCCCCACTCCTCGTTGTGATACTTGCCGTCCGCCAACATGCCACCGCCGTGCGACCAGAGTATCACTGGGCGCCTGCCGGTAGCGCCTTGCGGATGACGCACCAGGATCGGTGTGGTGCGCGTATACGCATTGGTGCCCACGCCATACTGCGCGGCGATATTGATGCCGTCGATCGGTGCCGCCGGCGTGTACTGATCCGGCGACACGTACAGCGCCGGCGGCGTGACCGTCACCGTGGTCTGCGCCGTTGTGCTGCCGGCGCAATTGGTAGCCGTCAGCACGTATGCGGTCGTGGCCGTTGGTGACACCGCCGCACTGGCGCCGCCTGGCGTCCCGACCGACGGCGTGACAGCGACTTGTGTTGCGCCGGTGATGGTCCAGCTGAGCGTGGTGCTTTGCCCGGTAAGAACCGCCGCTGGTGTCGCCACGAACGCGCTGATCGACGGGGAGGGAACAGCGCAGGCCGGGGGTTCGACGGTACTGGATTCCTCGCCGCCACACCCAACCGCGAGGAGCACACTCGCCGCGCGCAGCAGTCGCGAGCAGGACGCGCGGGTGCAGAAGGCGACTGAGGTCGAAACAACGTGCGCAGGTGACGAGAGCATGGACAGCGTCCTCCTGAAGAGGCTGGCTCGGGATGACCAATCGACGAAATGCCGGTCTCCACTTCGTCGCGACGTTCCGTCGCCAATCAGGACATTGGCGTCCGACGTCAGTGGCCGGGCCATCCGGCCAGCGGTATGTTCGGTCCGTCATGTCCGCCCTTCCGTGAGTCAATCGCCCCGCCCCGCCGACGAATGGGTCGTCACGCTGTACGACGATCTTCGCACCCTCGCGCATGCGCACCTGCGCCGCGAGCGCACCGGACACACGCTGTCCACGACGGGTCTCGTCAACGAAGCCTATCTGCGACTGGCGCAGCAGCATTCACTCGATGGACTCGGTCGCGCGGAGTTCTTCAGTGCCGCCTCGGCAACGATGCGTCGCGTGCTGGTGGACTGCGCGCGCACGCGGCTGCGTGCCAAGCGTGGCGGTGGTGCCGAGTCGGTGCCACTGGAAGACGTGGAAGCGTTCCTTTCGGTGGAAGAAGCGGAAGAGTTCGTGGCGCTCGACGAGGCACTCGAGCGGTTGCGTATGGTGAATCCGCGTGGCGCCGAGGTCGTGCAGTGCCGGTTCTTCGCCGGTCTGACACTTGAGGACACGGCGGCGGCGCTTGGTGTGTCGGCGAAGACGGTGCAACGCGACTGGCTTATCGCGCGCGCGTGGCTGACCAAGGAAGTGGCCGGCGATCTCGCCGGATTCTCCGACGCATGAACGGGGATGTCCACTCTCCGTGGTGATTGTCGCGACGATGAACGATGACTCGCCCTGACCTGAACCAGACACGATGGGAGTTGCTGGAGCGACTGTACTGGGAGTCGCTTGAGCGCAGCCCGCAGGAGCGCGCCGAGTATTTCGCGGCGTCCGGCGCCGCGCCCGACGTGGTGGACGAGGTGAACGCGATGCTGTCGGCGAGTGAGGCCGGAAGTGCGATGCGCGTCGAGCGCCGCTTCGTGAGTGACGAAGGTCCTCTGCTGGAGGGTCTGGCACCCGGCACGCTGGTTGGACCGTATCGACTGACTGAGTTGGTGGGTCGCGGCGGGATGGGCGAGGTGTATCGCGCGCGCCGCGCCGACGGCGAGCTTGATCTTGAGGTCGCCGTGAAGTTGCTGCGCGCCGATGCGCGCTCGGATACGCTGGCTCGGCGGTTCATCGCGGAACGAGCGCTGTTGGCGCGGTTGAGTCATCCAAACATCGCATCAATCCTGGATGCCGGCACTTCACCTGACGGCCGACCGTATCTCGTGTTGCGGTACGTCGATGGCGAGCCCGTGACGCAGTATGCCGCGCGGCTCGATCTGACCGCGCGCCTGCGGTTGTTTCTCAAGGTCGCCGACGCCGTGCAGTTCGCGCACACGAATCTCATCATCCATCGCGATCTCAAGCCGTCGAACATTCTGGTGACCAACACGGGCGAGCCGATCCTGCTGGATTTTGGCATCGCCAAGCTGATGGATGACACGGGTGAGACCGTCGAGAGTGAACGACTGCTGACGCCATCGCATGCAGCACCGGAGCAGTTGCGCGGCGAGCCGGTGACGACGGCCACCGACGTGTATGGCCTTGGGGCGTTGCTCTTCGAAATATTGGCCGGCACGCATCCGTTCGCGACACGCACGCGCAGTCGCAGCGAGATGGAACGCGACATTCTGGACGCTCCCGCCCCATTGACCAGCGCGGTGGCGACCGACGGCGCGATGCGGGCGCGTCTGCGCGGTGATCTGGACGGCATCGTGCAGATGGCGTTGCGCAAGGAGCCGGCACGTCGGTACTCGACCGCGGGGCAATTGGCGGGCGATGTGCAGCGATATCTCGCCGGCCTCCCGGTGCTCGCGCGCCCGGATCGCTGGAGCTACCGCGCCGGGCGATTTGTGAAGCGCAATCGGGTGGCAGTTACCGCCGCGATCACGCTGGTGTTGGCGATGGGCGTGGTCTTGTCGCGCGAGGTCGTGCAATCGCGACGATTGTTGGCCGAGCGGGATCGCGCGGTGGCCGAGCGGGAGGCGGGCGAGGACGTGCTGGCGTTTGTTACCGATCTGTTCGAGCAGTCCGATCCGCGCGTGGTACCGGGTGCTGACACGTTGCGCGTGGGTCCATTTCTGACACGTGCCGAGGCACGAGTCGCCGAACTGAAAGACCAGTCCGAACGACAGATGCGCTTGTACCGTTCACTGGGAAACGTGCGATTCAGTCGCGGCGACTACGCCGTGGCGGAATCGCTCCTGACGCTTTCGGTCGAACTTGGACAGAAAGCATTGGGAGCCGAACATCTCGAGGTGCTGCGCACGCGTCAGAATCTGGCCGACGTGCGAGTGGACCGGCATGGCCCCAATGCGGCAACGGCGGAGCGAGACAGTGTGTTGCGGGTGCTGCTGCGCACGGTGGGTCGCGACCATCCCGATGTCAGCAATGCGTATGCCCGGCTGTCGGCGGTTACGACTGACGCCGACCGCGCACGCGCGCTGCTCGACACATCAATTGCCCTGCAGGCGCGCAGCGGACGGGTGGATTCGGTGGAAATTGCCAGCATGCTGGATGCGCGCGCACGTGAGCACGGCACGCGTGCGCAGCCGGTGCAGGCCGCGGCGCTTGAGGAAGCTGCGTTGCGCATTGTCGCTACGCGCTTCCCTGCCCAGCATGCCACGGTGTTGACGGTGAAGGGGAATCTGGCCACGTGGCTCAATGCGGCGGGTCAGTGGGAGCGCGCGTTGTCCTTGGCGCGGGAAGTGCTGGACGCGGCGACGCATCTGACGACACCCGGTCATGCGCTGGCGCTGGCGTACGAGCGCGTGGCGCTCATTGTTGTGAACATGCCCGGACGCCTCGCGCTGGCGGATTCGATGAGTCGCGCGGCGTTGCGCACGATGCGGGGCGCGGTAGCGCCGGAGCATCCGCTGATCTCGAGCTCCATGCGCAATGTGGCCATCATCGTGGCGCATCAGGGACGGAACGCCGACGGCCTGGCGTTGCTGGATTCCGCAATCGCGCGCGCGCGCGTTTCCGGGGATACGAGTTTCTGGCGCTACATGACGGGTCAGCGTGTGCCTATGCTCATCGCGCTGGGTCGGAATGACGAAGCGGTGCGCAGCGCGTCGTTTGCCCGCGAGGCGCGCGCCGGATTGGCGCAGGGATCGGATCGCATGGCGCTCATCGACTGGCACTCCGGGATGGCCGCGATGGCCAGCGGTGGCGCCGACGAGGCGACGCGTCTGTTCTCACAGGTGATTGAAGTCGACAGTCGTGCCGAGCGTATGACGCTCTCGTGGTGGCGATTGATGATGGCCCGCTGTGCGCTGGGTGCCGCTCTGACGCAATCGGGGCGAGTGATCGAGGGCCGCGCGCAAGTGGAGGCGTCCTGCCCGGCGCTTGAGCTGTGGGGGCGTGCGGACTCGACGGTGGTGGCCTGGGGGCGTCGCGCGGGGACTGGGCGCTGACGCGTTGAGTGACGGCACGCGGGACGCGCGACACGGGTATCATCCATCCAACGAGCGATTGCCGCGAATGGTGGATTGTTTCATTGTCTGATAGTGCCGATTGCACAGTGACGACATCGAATTTCGATGTTCGCCTCCGAAATGCCCGAACTGAAATCCGAGTTCACCATGATCGATGTACTGGTTGGTTCGCGAGACTCGCTGCGGCACGTGCTGCCCGGACTGCTGCTGGCGGTTCTCACGTTGCTCTTCGGCTTCGGCACCGGGGTGGTGTTCGGGCTGAATGAAGACGCCATCAAGTCGCGGCTGAGCGCGTCCGCCGCTTCCGTCGACGCGGCGGTGTACAAGCAGGACGCGGTGGCGGTCAAAGCCGTCCTCGACAAGTCGTGGACGTACATGCAGCGCGCGCACTTGCATGCCGGAGCCCTCGGTGCGGTCGCGATTGCGCTGACGCTCATGCTTGTGCTTCTGGGCACGCGGCCACGGGTCGCGGCCGCGTTAAGTGCGTCACTTGGCGGTGGATCGCTAGGTTATTCCGTGTTCTGGATGTGGGCGGGATTCCGCGCACCGGCACTTGGCGGAACGTCAGCCGCCAAGGAATCACTCGCATGGCTGGCGATTCCGTCGTCGGGACTGGTGGTGGGAGCGACCGCCGTGGTGGCTGTGCTGCTGGTGCTCGCACTGTTGCAAAAACGAAACCACGCCTAGACGCTGTATCGTCCAGCTAAGGTAGTTTGGGGCGGGGAAAAACAGACTGAACGCTGACTGATGACTTCGGACCAAAGACAAAGACACGCGCTCAGTCTCTGTCACGTGTCTACCGTCTCCAGTCAGCCGTCAGTCTGTTGTTCCGGGCTCAAACCAACTTTGTTGGACCGCATTGCGCCTGCAGGCGCGCGTTGGCAACACAGCGGAGGTCGGTCATGCAGCAACCTGCGGGAAAGCCCAAGGCCAAACACTTCGTCGGCCGTCTGCTCGCGGCGTTCCGCAATTCGTTCGCGGGATATCGTCACGCTATCGCGACGGAGTCGGCGATTCGCGAGGAACTACTCGCGCTGCTCGTGCTGGTGCCCGTGTCGCTGGTGATGCCCGTCAGCCAGGTCGAGCACCTCTTGCTGTTGCTCTCGCTGCTGCTGGTCATCCTCGTCGAGTTGGTGAATACGGCCATCGAAGCTACGGTTGATCGCATTTCACTTGAGCGTCACCCCTTGGCGGGCCAGGCCAAGGACCTTGGGAGCGCGGCCGTATTCACGGCGCTTCTGATGACGGGCCTGACCTGGACGATGATTGCGGGACCCATCGTCATACGCTGGTGGCGGGGGTAGGGCACCCGCTGCATGTTTGGCGGTCCTTGGCTCCGACCGCGCGAGCCGGATTGCCTGACCACGTTCGCTCAGGAACCCTGCATGCCACGAACACTGCCGGTGATGGAACAACGGAAGTTCGGCGAGACGCTTCGCCGTGACACCTGGTGGATCCCCAACGTCATCGTCGTCACCATCCTGAGCAGTTTCCTCGCCTATGCAACCTGGGCGGCGTTCCAGAACGGGAATTACACGCACGGCCCGTATCTCTCGCCGCTCTACTCACCGGAAATCTGGGGTGCGTCACCACATGCGTGGTTCGGACCGATGCCGGCGTGGTGGCCGGCGTTCGTGCCGTTCTCGCCGGCGCTCATCATCCTGCCGATTCCGGCGTTGTTCAGGTTCACGTGCTACTACTACCGCGGCGCGTACTACAAGGCGTTCTGGGCCGACCCGCCAGCCTGCGCCGTTGGCGAGCCCCGCACGTCGTATCTCGGCGAGAACTCCTTTCCGCTGATCATGCAGAACGTGCACCGATACGGGCTGCTACTGTCGTTCATCCTCTTGGTTTTCCTGTGGCACGACGCCTACCTCGCCCTCTGGTTCGATGACGGCAGCGGCGGAACGACGTTCGGCATTGGTGTCGGTACCATCGTCATGTTCGTGAATGTGGTCCTGCTGTCGGGATACACGATCGGTTGTCATTCCATGCGCCACGTCGTGGGCGGCATCATGGATCGCATGTCGAAAGCCCCCATTCGCAAACTCGCCTATGATTGCTCGAGCGCGTGCAATCGCGGCCATATGAACTGGGCGTGGTGCAGCCTGTTCTCGGTTGCGCTGACCGACGTGTACATCCGCCTCTGCGCGTCGGGTGTCATCACCGACCTGAGGATTCTCTGATGGCTGAATACGAGCGGGTCGAACACGACGTCCTGGTCATCGGCGCGGGCGGCGCCGGCCTGCGCGCCGCCATTGCGGCCGCGGCAAGCGGTGCGCGCGTGGGTTTGGTGTGCAAGTCGCTGCTCGGCAAGGCGCACACCGTCATGGCGGAGGGTGGTGTTGCGGCGGCGATGGGCAATGTGGACGATCGCGACAACTGGCGCGTGCACTTCGCCGATACGATGCGGGGCGGGCAGTACCTGAACAACTGGCGGATGGCCGAGTTGCACGCGCGCGAGGCACCGGATCGCGTGCGTGAGCTGGAAGCATGGGGTGCCGTGTTCGATCGCACGAGTGACGGCCGCATTCTGCAGCGCAATTTCGGGGGTCATCGGTATCCGCGACTCGCGCACGTTGGCGATCGCACGGGGCTCGAAATGATCCGCACGCTGCAGGATCACGCGATCCATCTCGGCATCGACGTGCATATGGAGGTCACGGTGGTCCAGTTGTTGAAGGATGGCGAACGCGTGGCCGGCGCGATGGCCTATGACCGCGAGCGTGGTCGATTCAAACTGTTCTCATCGGGTGCGGTGGTGCTCGCCACGGGGGGCATCGGGCGCGCGTTCGACATCACGAGCAACAGTTGGGAATACACTGGCGACGGCCATTCATTGGCATACGATGCGGGCGCCGAGTTGGTGGACATGGAGTTCGTGCAGTTCCATCCCACCGGCATGGTGTGGCCGCCAAGCGTGAAGGGCATTCTGGTGACCGAGGGTGTGCGCGGTGAGGGCGGTGTCCTGCGCAACAAGGACGGCAAGCGTTTCATGTTCGACGACATCCCCGACAACTACAAGAGTCAGACGGCGGACAACGAGGAGGAAGGCTGGCGCTATACGCAGGGTGACAAGACCGCGCGCCGTCCTCCCGAGTTGCTCACACGCGATCATGTGGCGCGCTGTATTCAACGCGAGGTGCGTGAAGGACGGGGAAGTCCACATGGCGGCGTCTTCCTCGACATCGCGTGGATCAAGGAGCGCATTCCCAAGGGCGCCGAGCACATCCGGAAGAAGCTGCCGTCGATGTATCATCAATTCATGCA
>JBEBIR010000342.1:0-4506 GCA_040080315.1 Gemmatimonas sp. | reverse complement strand
CGATGCGCCGGACGGTTGCCTTCCGGAACGCGACGGACCGCGACTCATGGTCCGCGCTCGAGGGCGAGACGATCGACCAGCGCGGAGAGCGCGGCGGCAAGCTCCGGCGCCGCCGACCACACCGTCCGCTCCGAGCGCCACTGTGCCGCCGGCGCGGACGCGCGCGCGGCGATGCCCTCGGCGGCGAGCCGCGTCCTCCAGTGATCGCGGCGAGAGCATATCACCAGTTCGAGCGACCGCATAAGCGTGAGTTGATCATCGGCCGTGACCAGCGAGATCTCCACTCCGCCGTCCGAGGCGAGCGGCCACCGCAGCCGGCCGATCGCCTCGCGCACATCGTCGCGTGAACGGAGTGCCCCGTGCCAATGGTGCCCTTCCCGCTCGTCTTCGATTTCAATGTCCACCAGCGGGTCGAGGTGCGCCGAGAGTCGATGAAACAACTCGGCCGCTCGCTCACTGTTGGCCTGCACACGCAGGACGTAGAGTTCAGCCGCGCGACTGGCCACAAACCACTCGCTCTCACGGTGGAACCGAATGGCCACCTCGCCGGTTTCGTGCGTGAAGTCCGGCATACTCAGTTCGGCGACGACAGCATGAGGGCGGCCACGTGCGCCAGCAGCGCGTCGCGCGTGTTGCGCGCCGGTTCGTCGAGCACGTACTCCAGCAGCAGACCAAGCGTCGCGCCAATCTGCGGTCCGCCGCGAACGCCCGCGTGACGCAGGTCGTCACCGTCGATTGCCAGATCGGAAACGGCGATGGGATCTCGGAACGACGACCGCATGACGCGACGATGCAAGTCGCGCACTCGCCGCAGCGGTGGGGCGATCGCGGAACCGTCACTTGACGCACGCTGCGCGGCCCAACGCGCGGCGGCCAACCGCACAAAGGCACTCGCGCGCAAGCGCCCAACGACGGATACCAATCGACGCACTGCCCGATCGTCCACACCGTTCGCGGAGCACAGGTCTCGCGTCAGCGCCGGACCTTCCGCCTGCCATCGGGCAACGAGCGCGCCAACCAAGGCAATATCCATATTGGAAAACCGCAGCGCGCGCATCGCGCCATCGGCATCAGACGCCGTGAGGTCGCTCAAGAGCGCGGCGATGCGCAATCCACGCCGCTGCGGTCGGGTGACCGCGCCCGGTGCCGGCAGGCAATCGATGGCGTCGAGTACCTGTTCGCCGACCTCGGCCAACGCGGGAACCAGCGACTTGAACGCTCCGCAGTCGCGCCAGCGACGGAACGCCGTCGAGGGCCGACGCACTTGTTCCATCGTCTTCTCGATTTCCTGTTTGACACGTTCGGGAGACAGTCGCGGCAGAAACGGCGCACTCGCGACGATCGCTCGCCACGTGGCGGCATCAAGTGCAAAGTCGAATCGGGACGCGAATCGGATCGCACGCAGGGCGCGCAGCCGATCCTCAAGCATGCGCGCCTCCGGATCGCCGACAGCGCGCACCACGCGTGCGGTCAGGTCACCCCGTCCGCCAAACGGATCGTGAATTCGTCGCGCGATGGGATCGTAGGCGATCGCGTTGATGGTGAAATCACGCCGCGCCAGGTCCTCATCGAGCGAGGCGCCGAACTCAACGACGGCGTGGCGACCATCGTGCCGCACGTCGCGACGGAACGTGGTGACCTCGTGCATGTGCCCGGCCCCATCGAGCACACCCACCGTACCGAACTCGATGCCGACGGGGACGGTTCGCTCAAACAACCGACGGACTTGTGGGGGCGTGGCCGACGTCGCGAGGTCCCAGTCGAGATGGGCGTGGCCCAGCAACGCATCGCGCACGGCCCCGCCAACGCACCACGAGTCGAACCCTGCCTGACGCAGTGTGCGAACGATGTCCAGCACCGGACCCGGCGGACGAATGTCCAACGGGGTTTCGCTCATGGGGATATCAACCGCAGAGGACGCTGCCACCATTCACGTTCAGCACCTCGCCGGTCACATGCCGCGCCAGCGGGCTCGCGAGGAACAGGATCGGTCCGGCAATGTCGGACGCCGAGGCGACTCGCCCAAGCGGAATCGCCGCTTCAATGCGCGAACGGCCCTCGCCGGCAAACGGCCGCTCGACGGCCTGCGTGTCCACCCAGCCCGGCGCGACGCAGTTTACGGTGATGTCGCGCGGACCAAGCTCGACCGCCAGCGACTTCACGAAGGAGATCATTGCGCCCTTCGATGCGGCATAGTCGGCATGACCAGCTTCCCCACGCTGACCGGCCGTGCTCGACACGAAAATCATGCGACCACCTGGTGTCATCACGCGTGAAACTGCGCGTGCTCCGAAGAACATGCCATCCAGGTTCAGACCCAACGTCTCACGCCAGCGGTCCTCGCCGAGCATATCAACATTTGTCGGAGTATCGGGCCAAACACCGGAATTTCCCACAAAAATGTCGACCCCACCAAAGAGGTCGCAGCCGCGCGTGACGAACGCATCGTTGGCCTCCGCCGTCGATAGGTCGCCCTGAAAGGCAAAGGCGCGTGCACCGGAGGCTTCGATTTCAGCCACAATGTTTGAAGCGTCCTGAGTCTTGCTGCGGAACGCGATGCCCACGTCGGCACCAGCGCGCGCGAGCAGTCTCGCGGTCGCGGCCCCAATGCCTCGTGACCCACCAGTGACCAGCGCGCGCTTACCTTTCAGCGATATCATACGGAGTCCATCCTGAGAAAGTACATGATCATGATGTTGTCAAACGCTTTCAGGTAAGCTGTTTACCATCTTCAGCGCAAAGCGACTGCTCAATGGCGTCGCAGATCGCATGCTGAATGCAAAGATGCAGCTCCTGGGCGCGATCAGTACGCGAGGTGGGCACAACTATGGAGTGATCCGCGAGCGCGAGCAGTGCCCCTCCATCGCGAGCCGTCAGCGCGAGCACCCGAATGCCTCTGGCGTGCGCCGCCTCAGCCGCGCGTAGCACATTGGGCGAGTTGCCGCTGGTCGAATGGATAATCAGCAAATCGCCCGGCTTGGCGAGGGCTTCAATCTGGCGAGAAAAAATGTGATCAAATCCGAAATCATTGCCTACGGCGGTGAGTAGCGACGTGTCAGTGGTCAGGGCGATCGCGGGGTATGCCCGCCGGTTTCGCATGTAGCGCACGACGTACTCGGTCGCCAAATGCTGCGCGTCGGCGGCGGACCCCCCATTGCCGCAAAACAACAGCGTGCCGCCCTCCTGGACGGTCTCCCGCACCATCGTCAATGCCAGTTCGAGCGCGTTCGTCAACTCACGCGCCGTGCGCTGGGCGGTCTCAGCGAGTTCGAGGAGCGCCGCGGCTGGTGAAAGCGCGCTTGGGTTTGCAGTCATGTGCTGGTCGTGAAGGCGGTGGGCGTGCAACGAGTGACTGAGTTCAACAGCGGGCTATCCACCGAATAGTCGCATGACGCGGCCCAGTACGCCCTGCCGCAACGGTGGCACGGGGACGGGGTCTTCGTCGGCGAGGATCAGCTCCGCATTGCGCCGTGTCAGCAAGTCCACCTGCGGCTCGCCTCCACGCTCCAGGAGCCACTCTCTCGCCGTCCCCAGCGTGCGATGATCGCCATGGTTGTCCGACGCCAGAACATCAATCAGGCCGTCCGCCAGCATGGCACGGGCGAGCTCGGACGGGACCCCCCTGCCCATCAGCACCGACGCATCCGTCTGGATCACCACCCCAAGTGCCCGCCATTCCCGCACCGCCTCCAGCGTGCATCCGAAATACCGCTCCGGGTGCGCGAGGACCGGGGTGCGGCCACTGCGAGCGATCCGACGCAATTCCGCACTCGCTCCACGTGGCAGTCCACCACGCGTGAATTCCACCAACAAGGCGCGCGAACTGCCCAGCGTGAGCTCCATGCTCGACAGGTCGACACCCGGTGCGTCGAGCATGATCTCCCAGCCGAGACACAATTCGGGTACAGCGGGCGCCGCGGCCCGGAGCGCCGCGAGGATCTCGAGGTGTCGAGCATACGGTGCGCTGTCAATCTGCGACGCATTCAAGTGCGGCGTGCACACCACCATCGATACGCCGTCGGCGGCAAACCGCTCGAGAACCGGTACCGAGACTTCGATCGACGGCGACCCGTCATCAACTCCCGGCAGCAGATGCGAGTGAATGTCGATCATGGCTCACACGGACTGCGTGTGAGGAAGCGCCGAGATGCGTTGCATGGCCTGCGCCGCGCGCACCTCAATCCGGTCTGGGTTGTCGGCCGCTGCCTGAAACGCATACGTCACCAATGAATCGACCGCCAGCAAATCCAACGCGCTTCCGCGCTCGGTGGCGCCTGAAATCAACAGCGTTCCCAGCAATCGTTCACCAGCCTCGAGGCACGCATCAGGTACGCGCGCGACGGGCCACGAAAGGTAGGGCGTCAACAACTCCCGCAACCGCGCCGCGAGCGCAGCGGGAGGGGCCGGCCGTCGGTCGGCCAGCCACAGCCCAACGGTCAGCATGTTGCTCCCGCCCGACGATGACTCATCGACACCGTACCCGGGAGTCGACATCGTGCCTAGCCC
>JBEBIR010000341.1:0-4511 GCA_040080315.1 Gemmatimonas sp. | reverse complement strand
GGCAAGAGCGCGAGATGATGCGCCGCCTCCACGTGCGCGGAACGCACCAGGTCGATCCGACGTGGATCGGCCACGATCAGTTGCGCACCTTCGCGCAATCGGCGCTTCATGCGCGACGCAAACACCGGATGCGCGTCGGTGGGGTTGGCGCCAATAAGCAGGATCACATCTGTCAGTTCGACCGACTTGAAATCCTGCGTTCCGGCTGACGTGCCGAACGTGTTCTTGAGACCGTATCCGGTGGGCGAATGACAGACGCGCGCGCAGGTGTCGACATTGTTGTTGCCGAACGCGGCGCGCACCAGCTTCTGCACCAGAAACGTCTCTTCGTTGGTGCACCGTGACGACGTGATGCCGCCTACGGCGTCGCGACCGTACGTGGCCTGCAGCCGCTTGAATTCCGACGCGGCGTACGCAAACGCTTCCTCCCAGCTCACTTCGCGCCAGGGATCCGTGATCTTCGCGCGGATCATCGGCGTCGTGATGCGATCCTTGTGTGTGGCATAGCCCCACGCGAATCGCCCCTTCACGCACGAATGACCCTCATTGGCCTTGCCTTCCTTCCACGGCACCATGCGCACGACCTTGTCACCTTGCGTTTCGGCACGGAACCCGCATCCCACGCCGCAGTAGGCGCACGTGGTCGTGGTGACGGCCGTCGGCGTGCCATGCTCGATCACGGACTTCTCGTTGAGCGTAGCGGTGGGACACGCCTGCACGCACGCGCCGCACGAAACGCATTCCGACGACAGAAAATCCGCTGTGCCCGTCGCGACCTTGGACGACAGGCCGCGCCCGAGAATCGTCAGGGCAAACGTCCCCTGCACTTCCTCACAGGCGCGCACGCAGCGCGAACAGACGATGCACTTGGACGAGTCGAACGTGAAATACGGATTGCTTTCGTCCTTGGCTTCGGTGCGGTGCTTCTCGCCATCATAGCCATAGCGCACGTCGCGCAGACCCACCGCGCCGGCCATGTCCTGCAGTTCGCAATCGCCATTGGCCGAACAGGTGAGACAATCCAGAGGATGATCCGAGATGTACAACTCCATCACGCCCTTGCGCAGCGCGGCAAGACGCGGCGTTTGCGTGTGCACCACCAGACCGTCTTCGGCGAGGGTGGTACACGACGCCGGCGTTCCGCGGCGACCTTCGACTTCCACGAGGCACAGGCGGCAGGAACCAAACGCTTCCACTGAATCGGTGGCGCAGAGTTTGGGGATGGCCGTGCCCTGCTGTCTGGCGGCGGCCATGATGGACGTGCCTTTCGGCACACTCACACGCACGCCGTCGATCGTGAGGGACACCAGCTGCGCGCCCGCGCGCTTCGGCGTTCCGTAGTCCATCTCCTTGAGCAGCGTCATGGTCAGTCTCTCCCGTCAAACCGTCGCGCGCGGACCGAAGTCCTCGCGGAAATGCGTCAGCGCGCTCATCACCGGCAATGGCGTGAGTCCGCCCAGCGCGCACAGCGATGCATCGGTGAGCACCGTGCAGAGATCCTTTACCAGTTCGATATGGCGCTCGGGCTCGATGCCGAGGGCGATCTTATCCAGTGTTTCTGCACCGCGCGTAGAGCCAATGCGACAGGGTGTGCACTTGCCACAACTTTCGATGGCGCAGAACTCGAAGGCGAACCGCGCTTGTCTGGCCATGTCGACGGTATCATCAAAGACGACGATACCACCGTGCCCCACGAGTCCGCCCGCCACCGCCATCGCCTCATAGTCCATGGGCGTATCCATCAGCGCCTCGGGGAAATAGGCGCCCAACGGCCCACCCACCTGCACGGCCCGCACGGGACGGCCGCTATAGGTGCCACCCGCCAAGTCGTACACCAGTTCACGCAGCGTGATACCGAACGCGCATTCGAAGAGTCCGCCGTGGCGCACGTTGCCGGCAATCTGCATCGGCATCGAGCCGCGGGAGCGTCCCAGCCCAAGCTGGGCGTAGGCCTGTGCACCGTGCTCGAGAATCCATGGGACAGCCGCCAACGACAGCACATTGTTGACGACGGTGGGCCGACCGAACAATCCGTGGTGCGCTGGCAAGGGCGGCTTCGCGCGCACCTGCCCGCGCCGCCCCTCGATGCTTTCCAGCATTGAGGTCTCTTCGCCGCACACGTAGGCACCACCACCCACCCGCACCTCCACATCAAACGCGGCGTTCAACACATCGTGTTCTCGTGCAATCACGATCGCGCGGCGCATCGTGTCGATGGCATGCGGATATTCCGAACGCAGGTAGATGACACCGCGCGATGCGCCCACCGCCAGACCGGCGATGAGCATTCCCTCAAGCAGGAGGAATGGATCACCTTCAATGAGCATACGATCGGCGAAGGTGCCGCTGTCGCCCTCATCAGCGTTGCAGACGATGTATTTCTGCGTCGCCTCAGCCTGTCGCACCGTGCGCCACTTGATGCCCGTTGGGAAGCCGGCACCACCGCGTCCACGCAAGCCAGAGGTGACGATCTCCTGTAGCAGATCATCGGTCGACAGCGCGCGGGCGCGAGCGAGTCCCTTCAGTCCGCCGTGCGCACGATAGTCGTCCAGCGAAAGCGGGTCGACGACGCCCACTCGCGCGAAGGTCAGTCGCTGCTGTCGCTTGAGCCACGGCAATTCTTCGGTGGGCCCGAGCGCCAACGGATGTGCGCGCGCCGTCGCGGCGTCAACCAGAAAACCCGCCGCATGCAGCGACCCCACGTCGTCCGCGGTGACCGGTCCGAATGCCACACGACCGTCGACCGTCTCCACTTCCACCAACGGCTCCAGCCACAGCATGCCGCGCGTGCCGGTACGCACGATCGTCACGTCGAGCGCGTGCGCCTTGACCAGTGCGGCGATTGCCTGCGCCGTTCGATCGGCGCCCACCGACAACGCGGACGCATCGCGCGAAATGAAGACCTTCACGCCGAATGCTCCTGCAGCCGAGTGAGCAACGTGTCCGCGGCCCGTTCATCGAACCCGGCCAAGAGCTCACTGCCGTCCACCAACGCCGCGGGTCCCAACGCGCAATTCCCAAGACAGTACACGTTGCGCAAAGTCACCTGGCCCGTGGTGACGTCCGGATGCAACGCATGCGCGCTCGCCAGGTATGCGGCCACCCGTTCCGATCCGTTCGCCTGACACGCTTCGGCGCGACACAGGTGCACGACATGGCGTCCCGCCGGTTCATCGTGAAAGTCGTGATAGAAACTGATGACCCCACGCACGTCCGCTTTCGAGACATTCAGTGCGCTGGCGATAAGCGGCACCGCGTCCGGCGACACGAAACCAAACGTGCGCTGCAGCGCGTGTAAAATCGGTAGCATCGCGGTCGCACCCAACCCGTCCTCACCATAGAACGTCCGGGCATTCGCCATCTCGGCCGCGATCAGCGCGTCGGCCTCGCGTATACTCCAGGGTGCTGCCAACGGCATCCGTCAGTCTCCGGCTCCGAAAGTATCATACTGAGTACTGAGTACTCAGTACTCAGTACTCAGTACTCAGTATCACATGCTGCCGCGTGATCTTCGCGATGCTCGTCGTCCCGCTCTGCTTCATGGCCAGTTCAAACTCGCGCCGCAGGATGGCGAGGACCGTTTCTACCCCCTCCTGACCAAAGGCGCCCAGTCCCCAGATGTACGGTCGTCCGATGCCGATCGCTGTGGCGCCCAGCGCCATCGCCTTGAAGATATCGGTGCCGCGACGAAAGCCGCCATCGCAGATCACCGGAATCTTTCCCAGCGTCCCCTGCAACACCTCGGGCAACGATGAGATCGTCGCACGCATGGAGTTCTCAGCGCGACCTCCGTGATTGGACACGAACAGGCCATCGACGCCGCGCGCCACCGCGATGCGGGCATCTTCGCGGGTGACGATGCCCTTGAGCAGCACCTTCATGCGCGTCGCGTTCTTCAGGCGGTCGATGAACTCCCAGGTGGGCGTGCCGACTTCGGGAATGGGTGTCCGTTGCTCGTATCCCACCAGATTCGGCTTGCGACGATTGTCGCGATCGTCCACCCGACCACTCACGCCGGGCAACGGCGCGCCGCCCAGATGACACTTGATGCACTCGCGCGTATCACGTCGCGCTTCGCGCACCATGGTTTCGCGATTGCTGCCTCCCAGCAAGTCCACCGTGAACACGATGGCTGGCGCACCAGCGCGCTCGGCACGCTGCACCATCTGCTTCGTGATGGCCCAGTCTTGCTGATGGTACAATTGAAACCACACCGGACCACCGCGGGCGGCGATCGCGTCTTCAATCGAAGTGGTCGCCACCGTGGAGAGTACCTGGAGGTGATCGCGCGCTTTGGCGGCACGCGCCACGGCGATCTCACCCTCCGGATGAAATGCCTTCTGGCTTCCCACGGGATTGATCACGATTGGCGTCGGGTAGCGCGTGCCGTACAACGAGACACTGGCGTCCACGTTGCTGACATCAATCAGGCGGCGAGGACGGAGCGCCCAGCGATCGAATCCCTCGCGATTCGCCCGAATCGTCGCGTCGTCATCCGTTCCGGTGGTCAA
>JBEBIR010000340.1:0-4514 GCA_040080315.1 Gemmatimonas sp. | reverse complement strand
TAGTCTTGGTCTCGAGTCGACCGTCTTTCATGGAGAGACGGAGGACTGGAGACAAAGGACCGGAGACGGCCGACGCCGACGCCGCTAGTCTTGGTCTTGCGTCGTCCGTCTTCCGTCTCTCGTCTGTTGTTCCAGATCGCGAGAGTCCCGTTTCAGGACGGAAAGTAGCTAGCCGTTCACGACCAACGTCCTGTCCCAGGTATACGTATTGGAGCCAAGCGTCCCCCGTGACCGCGTCCCTCCCGCCTGATCCATGCCCATACGCGTCGTCCTGCTTGGCGATCACGCCGCGACACTACATGCCTTGATGGCGTCGCTGCCAAGCGACCTCGACTTGCAGGTGGTTGGCGTCCATGGCGAGCGGCAATCCGCCGAGCGATCGCTGCGCGAGGATACGCCCGATGCGGCACTGGTTTCTGCGCAGATGAATGACGGATCCGGCTTCGCGATGATCGCGTCGATGACGCCCGCGGATCGACCGGCCGGTATCGTGTTTCTTTCCGCGCGCGAGCAGGACGCGGTCCGCGCGTTCGAGTTGCAGGCGACTGACTTCGTGTCGACGCCGGTTCGCACGAATCGGCTGCACGATGCGATGATCCGCGTTCGGCACCGCGTGGTGCAGGCGGCGATGCTGCGCACCGCGGCTGAGCTGCGTCGCTTGCTTGGCGATGTGCCTGCAGGCGATTCGCCGAGTGACACCGGGAATGCGGTTTCGGCAGTGCGGCGTGTTCGACGCGCGGAGCGAGCTGACGGCATTCCTTCCGCGGTGCGACCGTCCGTCGCTGACCCCGCGTCGGTCCTTGATCTCACGTCGATATCGGCGGGTCTGGCGCCCGCGCCACCCGATCCACGTTCGCCGGTGTCGCGGATACTGGTCCGCGCGGGACGGCGCACCCACGTGCTTCCGCTGACGACGGTGGATTGGTTTGAGGCTGACGGCAACTACGTCGTCGTCCACGCGGGTCCTGACGCGTTTCGCACGCGGGGAACGCTGGCCGCGATCGAGTCAGCACTCGACGCGCGTCAGTTCGCGCGCATTCATCGGCGGGTAGTGGTGAACATGGACCGCGTGCAGGAAATGACGACGCTGCCCGGTGGCGACGGACAGCTGAGACTGGGGATCGGCGTGCAGTTGAGGCTTTCGCGCACGTACCGGTCTCGCGTGCGCTGAATACGGCGAGCTCTGCTATATACCTTCAGCCTGAGGTTGTGCTGCAGAGAACCTCAGTGCATCCGAAATCTCAGTTTGGAACGATCTGGTGACGCGGCCGCGACTCAGGCTGTTCTGGCAATTGTCGAAGGCGCATGCGCGTGTCATGGGACGAAGCGCTGTCCAGCGTCGTGAGGCGTCGATAGCGTGCTCGATTCGCGACGCAGACGTCTCTTGGAACTTCCGAAGAAAAACATTGACAGGCCCGATGCCGACGCTAGCTTGCCGCCCAGTGCGGATCTCGCCGTAATCGGTTTCGCGCTATCCCGGTCATAATGACCGTTCAATTTGCTGGTTCCGCGATTTCGCGCTTTGCTGTAGCGCGCTCTCGCGATTCCTCCTCGAGTTCGCCAACCGTCGCACCACATGCGTTCGGTTTTCCTAGTGTCGTGTGAGTACCGCGTTGGTCTCGAACGGTTTCCTTCTTCGTTCGTCCAGCGGTGTGCTTGTACGGCGTTGCAAGCGTTCGGCGCGACCTGTACGACGTCGAACGTCCGTCCCGTGGCACTACCCTCCCGGAGGAGCAGATGAAGTTTCTCGGACGTCGTTGGCTGTTTGCGACGGTCCTAGGCGCCGCTTTCGCGGCGCCAATTACCGTTGCACAAGCCCAGACCGGCAAGTTGACCGGCTTGGTGACCGATGCGGAAACCGGCAGGCCGGTCGAAGCCGCCAACGTGGTCATCACTGGCACGACGCTTGGCGCGATCACCAACAGCGCTGGCCGCTATTTCATCATTCAGGTTCCGCCCGGAACGTACACCGTCGCCGCGCGACGACTGGGATTCCAGAGCGTCCAGGCGACGAACGTGCAGATTACGATCGACGGCACGCGCGATCAGAACTTCAAGCTGAAGGCGTCCAACCAGACGTTGGCCGCGATCACCGTGCAGGCCGACCAGACCCCGCTCATCGAGCGCAATCAGGTCGGATCGGCGTCGGTGGTGACGGCTGAGCAGATTCAATCGCTGCCGGTCACGAGCATTGCCGGCGTGCTGGCGTTGCAGCAGGGATTCACGGAAGTCCCCAACAACACCTCCGTGATCTCGCTGGCTGAAGAGCAGCGCAGCACCACGCAGCCTATTCGCGTGCGCGGCGGACGCGGTGGATCCACGCTGTCGATGATCGACGGCGTGCCGATCAACAATCCGCTGTTCGGCAGCGACGTGGTGAGCTTGAACCCGCTGGCGGTGCAGCAAGTGAACTTCCAGCGTGGCGGTATGGATCCGCAGTACGGCAATGCGCTGTCCGGCGTGATCAACCAGGCCGTGCGCGAAGGTGGTTCGGAAGTGTCGGGTTCCATCAACTTCCAGAACTCCACGCTGCCCGGCGCGCTGTTTGGCAACGAGCAGGACAAACTGCTTGGACTCAACTTGCTGAACGGCTACCTGTCAGGTCCGGTCCCGGGCACCAACGCCAAGGTGCGTTATGCGGTGTCGGGTCAGGTGCAGAGCCAAGCGGCCCGTGTGCTCCGCTTTGACAACGACATGTTCACCGTCAACCAGCCACTGGTGCGCGAAGACGAGCTGCCGGCGGATTCGCGTGACCTGAACGGCGGCTGGCAGGGTTACGGCGGCAATCAAAACTCACAGGTCGTCGGCAAGCTGACGTTCCTGCCGTTCAACAACACGACGATCAAGGTGACGGCCGTGGGCGCCGAACGCTCCACGCGTGGCTACGACCGTCGTTTGTACTACAACTATCGCGGCGATCCGCTGGCGCTGGTGAATAACCGCGCCGACTCGCTGTTCGTCCTCACCGACGGCGGCAACAGCCTGTCGCAGGACCTGATGCAGCCGTCGGTGCGCGACAAGGGCCAGGTGATCATCGGCTCGCTCGAGCAGCGCTTCGGTCGCAGCAACGTGCAGTTCCGCGTTGGCCAGACGACGTTCGAACGGCAGACCTGCCCGTACTTCCTCGGCACGTGCCAGCCGGGACCGTTCTTCCGCCCGAACTTCAGCCAGGGCTTCCTCAGCCCGTCACCGGGTGTTGCTGGTGGCGATCGTGTGCCGAACGCCGGTCTTGTTGATGGCGTGTACGGTGGTGAGGAGTTCACGACGCGCACGTTCAAGGCCGATGTGCAGTCGCAGGTGACGGACCACAACAACCTGCAGTTCGGCGCGATGTTCGTGCAGCACGATCTGGTCTACAAGGATATCGGCGCCTTTGGGGCAAACTCGGGCATTCAGCCGACGACCACGCAGGTGTATCGCGCCAAGCCGACCGAGGCCGCCGCCTACATCCAGAGCATCATCGAGTACGACTTCCTGACCATCAAGCTGGGCGGTCGCTTCGACTACGGCCGCGCGAAGGGTCTCGGCTTCACCGACCCGTTCAATCCGTCCAACAACACCTCGGCGCGCGAAGTGTGCGACGGGGCGAGTGTGAGCGGCCGCAAGCTCGTGAACGCGCAAGGGCAGCCGTACGGCGTGGCCGGTTGCGCCGCTGGCGCGATCAACCCCGTCTCGCAGCGCTCGATCCTGCTGGACAGCGCCGCCGCGATCGCGCAGCTCGACGACTTCACCGAGGCGAAGGCGCGCACCGCGTTCAGCCCGCGTATCGCCGTTGCGTTTCCGCTGACCGAGAAGTCGCAGGTGTTCTTTAACGCGGGCCGCTACACGATGGTTCCGCTGTACGGCAACGGCTATCGCAACACGGGCATCGGCACGGTCGCCGGTGCGGCCGACGGCTACTGCGCCGCGACGGCGAAGAAGCCCGGCACCAACGAGTGCGTGCCGAACATCTCGACCAACAACCCGGCGTTCGTTGGCAACCCGAACCTGCTGCTCGAGCAGGCCAAGCAGTACGAAGTGGGTTACCAGACGGAAATCGGTCGTAACTACTCGATCCAGGTGGCCGTGTTCAACCGCTCGGAAACAGGCCTCTCCGGCCTGCGCCCGGCGCGCGCGACGCAGGACATTGGTTCGACGTACGACGGTTCCCTGCCGTCGTACACCGTGCTCGTGAACGGCGACTTCCTCACCTCGCGTGGACTTGAGGCGCAGTTCCGTCGTCGTCTCTCCGATCGCTGGGGCTACGATGTGAACTTCGGCATGTCGCGTGCGACAACGAACTCGCGCCCGCCCGATCGCGCGAACGAAATCGAGCGCTCGGACGAGTCGAACCGTCAGCAGTTGCTGGAGACGGTGGCCGACATCGACCAGTCCTACCGCATCAACACCTCGTTCTTCCTGCAGGTGCGTGAAGACATCCCGACGCTGCCGTTCAACGCGGGCAAGCTGCTCCGCAATGCACGCGCCACGATCACGTTCAACCGCTCGGCGGGCATCCCCTACCCGCCGGTCCG
>JBEBIR010000339.1:0-4520 GCA_040080315.1 Gemmatimonas sp. | reverse complement strand
GGTGGTCGAGCGACGTCCCGGCCCATCGGTCGCCATCGAACGGCCCATACGCGACCACCAGATTGCTCGTGTACCCGCCGAACGCCGCGTCCAGGATCCCGTCCCCGTCTGCGTCGAAGTTTCCGATCGGCCAGCCGCCCTCCAGCTGCACCTGCGCCACAGCGTCCGACACCGCGATCATCCCGCTGAACGGCCCGCGGAACAGCTGCGACCCGTACCACAGGTCCTGGTACCCGTCGCCATCGGTGTCTCCAGCGGCTGCCTGCAGCCCCCCGCCACAGAAGGAAGCGCGGACATCCGCCGAGGTGAGCTCGTGGTCACCCCGACCCACCGGGTCGACCAACCACCGTGTGGCGATCCCCTCGTCGCAGACCTCCCCGGCGTCGGTGAGCCGCTCGGCGAAGAGCTCGTCCTTGCCGTCCCCATCGAGGTCAGGTAGAAAGTTCATATACCGACCCAGCATGTCGTACGAAGCTCCATACAGGAGCGTGGACCGCGCGACGCTCGGTGCGGCGGGCGGCGCCTCGACGTGGGTACTGGAGATCTGCGGGTGGGACCCGGAGATCTGCGGCGGGGCCCGGCCGGGTCCGCTCGGACCAGGGGTACATGCCAACAGCGCGATCACGGGCAATCCGTGTAGGTGGTGCGCGACCACCACAGGTCTCCGTCGCTCATGCTCGGCGACGTAGGGTAGCTGCTCACCTCGGCGTAGTCCCAGTAGAACACATTGTCGACTCGGTTCGCCGCGACAGGCTTCCGGCCCATGAACAAGGACTGGCTCCAGCCCGAGGTCGCGCTTCGCGGGGTCGAGGAAGCCGCTGCCCAGCTCCAGCCGGCGCTAGCGGTTCCGCACGTGCTCTCGTAGTCGGCTTTGTACGTCTGGGTGGTGGTGGAGTTGGTGTCCTCCATGTACACGATGAACACCCGGTTGCCGTCGGTCGTCACGTAAGGATTGCGCAGGAGGAGGTTTGCGCTGGTGGTCGTCGCTACATCCTCGAACTTCCACTCTCCGATCGCGTCGCATCCGGTGCTCGCCGTGCAGTAGGCGTGGCGGATCTTGCTCCCGGACGTGCCGCCGCTGGTGTAGTCCTCGTAGAACACCAGGTGCCAGATCCCGTTGGTGGAGTCGTCCACCTGCGGGTAGTTCACCGCGGTGATGCCGTTCACGCCGTTCGCCTCGAGCGTCAGCGACGATGCGCCCGTGTCCGGGAAGTGCACCACGATCTGCTGGTTCGCGCCGTTGCTCTGGGTGTCCTGGGTGAACACCACCCGGTTGTTGCTCCCGTCCAACAGCAGATCCGGGTGCTGGCGCTTGCCGGTGCTCGGCACCAGATCCGTACGGGTGAACGTGCCGTTCGCGTTTGGTGGTACCTCGTTGCTGATCGTGGTGGGCGTGGCGCTCGACACGATGGCGCAGATGCAGCAGCACTTGTTGCTGCGCAAGTACGATGGGTTCATGAAGAAGGGACGCGTGCGGTTCCGCGGACGTCAGGCCACCCAGGGCTTCTAACCTCGACCGGCACATCGGCATGATTATCGTCCTGCTGGGACCGCCGGGTGCAGGGAAGGGAACGCAAGGCGAGCGGCTAGCCGCTCGCCTTGCCGTTCCCAAGATCGCCACCGGCGATGTGCTGCGCGCCGCGGTGCGAGAAGGCACCCCGCTGGGCCTTGAGGCCAAGGCCGCGATGGATCGCGGCGATCTGGTGCCCGATGCGGTGATCATGGGGATCATGCGCGAGACACTGGCCGCGCCCGGTGCCGCGCGCGGTGCCATCCTTGATGGCGTGGTGCGCACGACGCCGCAGGCAGAAGGACTCGCTGGCGTGCTCTCGCAGTTAGGTCGCGGTGTTGACGCGATTCTGCTGTTCGAGATTGACGAGAATGAACTGGTCACGCGCCTGAGCGGTCGCACGACGTGCGATGTCTGCCAGAGTCCGTTTTTTGGTCGGCAGCCCGGCGAGACCTGTGAGAAGGACGGGAAGGTTGGCACGTTGGTGCGTCGCAAGGACGACGAACCCGATGCGATTCGACAGCGACTTGAGGTCTATCATCGGCAGACAGCGCCGGTCATCGATTGGTACGCGGCACACAGCGGCAATATGGTGCGCGTGAACGCGATGGGAACGCTCGACGAGGTCGAAGCGCGGATGATGCAGGCGCTGGGCCTGGACGGCGCGGGTCAATAGCATGGCGTTCAGTGGTACGTCGTCAGCGGCGATGATGCTCAAGTCACCTCGCGAGATCGAGATCATGGCGCGCGGCGGTGCGATTCTGCGCGCGACGTTGCTCAAAATGCGCGACGCGGTTCGGCCGGGCATCAGCACGATGGATCTCGACGCGATTGGCGAGGCGTTCATTCGTTCGCATGCGGGCGCCGAACCGGCGTTCAAGGGGCTGTACGGCTTCCCGGGCAGTGTGTGCATCTCGATCAATGAAGAGATCGTGCACGGTATTCCGTCGCGGAAGCGCATCCTGAACGAGGGCGACATCGTCACAGTAGACGTTGGCGTCAAGCTGGAAGGCATGTATACCGATGCGGCGCTCACGGTACCCGTTGGGTCGATTGACGATCTCACTCGGCGACTGCTGGACGTGACCGAACGCGCATTGGCGGCGGGGATTGCGGCGGCGGTGCCGGACAATCACGTGGGCGACATTGGCGCGGCCATTCAAGCGGTGGTCGAGCCGGAAGGGTTTTCGATTGTGCGCGAACTCGTGGGACACGGCGTGGGTTTTTCGCCGCACGAAGAATTGCAGATTCCGAACTACGGCAAGCCCAAGCGCGGCAAGAAGCTCGTCGCGGGGTTGACGATCGCGATTGAGCCGATGGTGAATGTGGGCACGGCCAAGACGCGCACGCTGAGTGACAAGTGGACCGTGGTGACGGCGGACCTCAAGCGGTCCGCGCACTTTGAGCATACGGTGGCTATTACTGACGCTGGGCCCAGGATCCTGACGCTGTAGCTGCGCGGCGGGTGGACGGGCGGCGGGTGGTGTCCGCTGGTCGCCGAGCATCCCGCGCTGGTGCGGTGAGAGATGTGAGGTTGGTGTGGAGATGCGCGCGGGACGATTCGTCGCCCAGCGGACACCACCCGCCGCCCGTCCGGCTGGATCGACGCAGTTCTTGATCGAGCGTTGTTGCAGTACCGTACCACTGCGAGCACTCCCACCTCTTCCCGAGCGACCCATGAAACGCATCTTCGCGTCGTTGGTTCTCCCCATCTTCTTTGTGCTGGCGGCGCTGCCCGCGGGTCGCGTGTCGGCACAAACGGCGCCGGTGGTCACTGATCTCATGAAGGACATTGATGGCGTCGCGCAGAAGTTGGTGGCGATGGCCAAGGCGATGCCGGTGGAGAAGTACTCGTGGCGTCCGGGTGCGGGTGTGAGGTCGGTCGGTGAGGTGTTCTTGCACGTCGCGTCGGACAACTACTTACTGCCGGCGTTGGGTGGCACGGCGATGCCGGCGTCGACCAAGCTGGATGCGAAGAACTTCAAGACGTTTGAGACGTACGAGAAGCGCACGCTGACACGCGAGCAGATCGTCGCCGAACTGGAGACCAGCTTTGCACACCTGAAGACGGCCATGCAGAAAGTCACGGCGGCGCAGTTGCCGGCGGCGGTGGATATGTTCGGGCAGAAGTCGACACAGCAGGCGCTGTGGATCGCGACCGCGACGCACTTGCATGAGCATCTGGGGCAGTCGATCGCGTATGCGCGGACGAACGGGATTGTGCCGCCCTGGAGCAAGTAGCAGGCGAAATCTTCGCGCCGTCTTCGGCAGGAGGCATACGCATGACCCGAGTTCTCATCGCGATCGCGTCCGCGCTGGTGGTGCTCTCAGCGCGGCCAGCGCCGCCACCCTCGCAGCCGGCATCGGTGGAGATCGCGCTGATTGCCAATTCCGGCGATGCCACGATTGCCCTGCTGAATGTCGCCACGCGCTCCATTGTTGGCCGGATTGACATCAATCCGGCCCGTACAAAAGGCTCGGGTCCTGGAGCAGCGAACTACGCGCAGGATACGGACGTGTCTCCCGACGGGAAGACACTCTACGTCTCGCGCGCCTATCTGGGCGATGTGGCAGCCTTTGACTTAGCCAGCGGAGCGCTCCTGTGGCGCACGTCATTGAACACCGGTCGCGCCGACCACATGACGATCACGCGAGACGGGCGCAGTCTGTTCGTTTCTGCGATGCTCGACAATCGCGTGTATCGCGTTGCCACGGCCAACGGCGAGATCACCGGACATATCGTCAGTGGTGTCTACCCGCATGACAACAAGATTTCCCGGGACGGCAGGCTGCTGTACAACACCAGCATCGGCGCGCTCGCCAGTCTCCCGCGCGCGCCCAATGCGCCGCCGCTCACCGAAGCACCCGGTGATCAATTTCAAATAACCGTCGTGGATGTGACCACGATGCAAGTGCGCGAACGGATCCGCACGGAGAACGCGATTCGTCCGTGGCACTTCGCTCCTGACGAAAAGGGTCTGTACGCGCAGTTGGCCAATCAGCACGCCGT
>JBEBIR010000338.1:0-4522 GCA_040080315.1 Gemmatimonas sp. | reverse complement strand
CGACGCCTACGTATGAGGCGTTCGGCGCGTCGGGTGGTGCCAAGGATGCGTGGCCCATGTGGGCGCCTGATGGCAAGACGCTGTACTACATGAGTGATCGGGGCGGGGAAGAGAATCTCTGGGTCCACCGGGTAGGCGGTACCGAGGTCAAGGCCCTGACCCGCTTCACCAATGGTCGGGTGCTCTGGCCGCAGATCGCGTATGACGGCAGTGCCATCGTGTTCGAGCGGAACTACGGAATTTGGCGCTACGACTTCGCGCGCAACGCCGTAAGCGAAGTGGACATCACGTTGCGTGGTGTGTCGTCGGAAATGAGCGCGGAACGACCCGTCATGGCGCAGGGCTTTGGATCGCTCGCCATCGCACCCGACGCGCGCAAGGCGGCGTTCGCCGCGCGCGGCGATTTGTACGTGGTGGGCACACGAGACGGCGGAGAAGCGACGCGCCTGACGAGTAGTGCGCACGTGGACGCTGAGCCCGCGTGGTTACCGGACAGTCGTCGAATCGTGTACGCGTCAATGCGCGGAACGGCGTGGAATCTCTTTGTGCAGGATGCGGTCACGCGCACCGAACGCGCGCTGACGACCGGCGACGCGCGGAACTACGGAGCGCGCGTCTCCCCGGATGGGCGTCGCATTGCCTATCAGCGCAATGCGAACGAAATCCGCGTCATCGCGGTCGACGGTTCCGACGATCGACGTCTCGCGCAAGCGGATGTCGGTGAGCCACCGTTTGGCGGCGCCGCGACACTGGCCTGGTCGCCCGATTCACGCTTCGTCGCATATGCCGCGAGTGGTGCGGGTGGCTATGGCAACGTGTGGATTGCCGGACTGGACGGCGCGCCACCGCGTCAGGTGACGTTTGGTGCCGACGTCAATGTCGGCGGTGTGCAATGGTCACCCGATGGCACATACCTCTTGTATCGCTCGGCGCAACGGACGGAGGTTGCGCGCATCATTCGCGTCGATCTCGTGCCGCGCACGCCACGGTTTCGCGAGGACCAGTATCGCGACCTGTTCGGCCCCACGTCACCGGCCACACCGACAACGACACCGGTGCGCGACAGTGCGACGCGGCCTGTTGCGCCCGACACATCTCGGCCCGTTGCACGTCCCGCGCGTCCGAATGTGAACATTGTGTACGAGGGTATCCGACTCCGCGCCAGCGTCGTGCCCACGCAGGGTCTCGAAGTCGGCGCGCTGTTGATCAGTCCCGATGGACGAATGCTGGCGTTCACCGCAGTGGCCGGCGGTCAACAGCAGCTCTACACGTGGCCGCTTGATGAGTTGGCGCGTGATCCGCAACTGCGCGCGGTGACCAGCACACCTGGCGGCAAGAACTCGGTGCAGTGGTCGCCCGATTCGCGCGAGCTCTGGTATCTCGAAGGCGGACGCATCACGGCCATCACCGTCGAGTCGCGTCAGGTGCGAACGGTCGCCGCGAGCGCCGAGACCGATGCGGCGTTCGAAGCGGAAAAGCGCGCCGTGTTCGATCAGGCGCGGTCGTATCTGGCGCACAATTTCTTCGACTCCACCATGCGCGGCGTCGATTGGAACGCACTGGCCGCGCGTGTCGCGCCGTATGTTGAAGGCAGCCGCAATCCGGACGATCTGCGTCGCGTGCTCTCGCTGATGATCGGTGAATTGAATGCCTCGCATCTGGGCATCAGCGGCCCCACCAACGGTGCGGTCGTGATTCCCATGGCGCGACTGGGCGTGCACTTCGAGCGCGCAGCGCTTGAAACAGGCGGGCGCTATCGCATCGCCGAAGTGATTGCGCAAAGTCCGGCCGCTGTCGCGGGGGTGCGCGCCGGCGAACAGATCGCGGCGGTTGACGGCGTGGCACTCGGCAGTGGTGTCTCGTTGGATTCGCTGCTGGTGGGGAAGGTTGGCCGGCGACTCGTGCTCAGCGTGACGGGTGGTGCCGCGGCCACAGCGACGCGCGATGTGTCGCTGCAAACCATTTCCCTGGCGACCGAGAAAGCACTGCGCTATCGGCAATGGGTCGAACAGCGTCGCGCCTACGTGGCGCGCGTCAGCAACGGCCGACTGGGCTATGTGCACATGTTCGATATGGGGCAATCGTCACTCGACCAACTCTATCTTGACCTCGACGCCGAGAATCAGTCGCGAGAGGGCGTGGTGGTCGATGTGCGCAACAACAATGGCGGCTTCGTGAATCCGTACGCCATCGATGTGCTGGCGCGTCGCAGCTACCTGCTGTTCACGCCGCGCGGTTCGTTCACCTCGCCGGCCAGAGGCAGTCTCGGCCAGCGCACCCTTGAGCGCCCCACGGTGCTGGTGACGAACCAGCATACGCTGTCGGACGGCGAAGATTTCACCGAGGGTTACCGGTCGCTCGGACTGGGCAAAGTGGTTGGTGAACCGACGTCCGGATGGATCATCTTCACGTCCAACGTCCAGTTGCTTGACGGCTCAAGCCTTCGGATCCCCTTTACCCGCGTGACGGACGCCAAAGGGGTGGATATGGAGCTTCGGCCCCGAGCGACCGATATTCTGGTGATACGCCAGGTGGGCGAGTCGTATTCGGGGCAGGACAAGCAGTTGGACACCGCGGTGCGGGTCCTGCTGGAGGGGTTGCCCAAGAAGGACTGACTCGCCTGTGGCGTTGCAGGTCTGGTGCCGATGCCGTCTCCAGCCTTTCGCCTTCCCCTCCCATGACATCGCTCCTACTCCTCCTCGAAGAACTTGTGGACGCCGACTTCGGCGCCACCGATCTCCATGCCGTACGAAAGAGCCTCGGCGCTCGCGGCGACTCCAGCGCCGATCCTGCTGTGGAGGCCAAGGCCTTTCTCGACGCCTTGGCCATTGTGCAACGGAGGACGCCGGCGCAGGTGTACGTCTGGGCGGGGACCCGGCTCGCGGCACCGGTAGCCAAGCTGCTGCCGAAGCTGACCAAGGGGCACACGTCGACCCGGTCGATGCTCCTCCAAATGACCCAGATGGCCAACATGCTCGCTGCTGAGCTGCTTCCAGAGTCGACGTGCCCGGACTTCTGGGCCGACTATCTTGACGGCGAGACGGTGCGAATCGGCTTTGACGGACCGCGGGAGGTGGCGTGGGTCCTAGAGGGCGCCGTCAAGGGGCTTGGAACCCATTTCAGCGAGCGGGTCGACGTGAGCCTTCCCGATGCACCGGCCGGCTTGCTGGAGCGGCGTCTGGTGGACGTGAAAGTGCGGCAGGAACGTCGGTCAAGTCGACCGACCAGTGGGCTTTCCGCGGCAGGGTCGCGCAGCTAAATTTCGAGGCTGTCCCACAATTGCGTGCGCGCTCACGTTCGCTGCACGCGCTCCCCTGATCGTTCCAGGTGTCGTTATGGCTTTTTCCGCGACTCAGATCCGCCGCGGCATGGTCCTCGTGTTTGAGGGTGACCCATGTCGCGTTGTTGAATTTCGACACCACACGCCGGGCAATCTGCGCGCCATGGTGCAGGCGAAGCTCAAGAACCTGCGCACGGGTTCCAACTTTGAACATCGTTTTCGCGCCGCCGACACGATTGTGAAAGCGGACATGGAAACACACGAGCTCGAATTCATGTATCAGGGTGGTGATTCGTACCACTTCATGAACATCGAGAACTACGATCAGTTGGAGATGGACGAGGAGGCGCTTGGTGATGCCGCGCCCTGGATGCAGCCCGGGATGAAGATCCTGGCCGAGTACTACAACGGTCGTCCGATCGGCATCGAAATGCCGAACTCGATGGTGTTCACGATCGTGGATACGGCGCCTGTGGTGCGTGGCGCGACGAAGAACGCCTCGTCGAAGCCGGCCAAGTTGGAAAACGGCGTGATGGTGAACGTGCCGGAGTTTGTCGAATCGGGAACGCGCATCCGCGTGAATCCGACCACGGGAGAGTATCTGGATCGCGCGAAGGACTGAGGCGTTGCGCTGGCGTTCACGCGCTGCGAACGGGTTGCAAACGACGGCTTGACTGGTTACGATTTCCGACTCCCCTCGCGTGTGATGATGGTTGGTGGGGAGCTCCGAACGGGCGGCGATTTGGCCCTCGCGTTCGACACGGTGGCCGTAGCTCAATTGGTTAGAGCACCGGATTGTGGTTCCGGGGGTTGCGGGTTCAATTCCCGTCGGTCACCCTGAGTCGCATCGAGAGCGTCGGCTGCTGCAGTCGCTCCCGGAGGTCCGTAGCTCAATTGGTAGAGCACCGGTCTCCAAAACCGGCGGTTGGGGGTTCGATTCCCTCCGGGCCTGTTGGTGGACAGAGTACGAAGTAGTGAGTACTGAGTACTGAGTGTGGAGTAACCGGGGCGAGTTGATCGCTCGGGGCGGGGAGTGGTCGCGAAGCGATCACGACAGGAAATAGGAACTGTTTTTGGCGCGTGCAAGCGCGACCAAAAACAGCATACCGCCAACGGCACCCGCCGAAGGCGGGCGCCGTTGGCGGTATCGTCTAGGGGACTAGGACACGGCCCTCTCAAGGCTGGAACACGGGTTCGAATCCCGTTATCGCTATACTGAGTACTTAGTACTGAGTACTTAGT
>JBEBIR010000337.1:0-4539 GCA_040080315.1 Gemmatimonas sp. | reverse complement strand
AGTGACCGCCTTGATCCGCCGATCTTCAGTCCGGCGACCAAGGCTGAAACGGGTCACGACGAGAACATTCCGATCGCCCGCGTCGTTGAGTCGCTTGGTGCGGACGTCGCCACAGCGCTCGAGCGATTGGCGCGCACCGTGTACGAGTTCGGGCGCGCGACGGCCGAACCACGGGGCATCATTGTCGCTGATACCAAGTTCGAGTTTGGCTGGCGGAATGGTCAGCTGTTGTTGATCGATGAAGTGCTGACTCCCGACAGCTCCCGATTCTGGCCCGCCGCGACCTATGCACCGGGGCGCGGGCAGCCCAGCTTCGACAAGCAGCCGCTACGAGACTGGTTGGATGGCGAACGTCACGCCGGCCGATGGAATGGCGAGGCGCCGCCGCCGACGCTCCCACCGGAGGTGATTCGGGCCACCAGCCTCCGCTACCGTGATGCCTTCCAGAAATTGACGGGCACCCCGCTTGATCTGGCCGGACTTGGTTTGCAGGAGGATCTCCTCTGATGTTTGCGCGTGAAGGCTATCCGTTCATCGTGGGCGCAGCCGCCATCGCGGCGCTGACATTTGCCGCCGCCCTGCGAATGCGCTCGTGGCCACTGTGGCTCGTGGCGTTTCTCCTGACCATCGTGGCGCTGTGGGTGGCTTGGTTCTTTCGCAACCCCGAGCGACCGGGAGCACGCGGAGCGGGACTGGTCATCGCACCGGCCGACGGACGCGTGGTACTCATCACGCCCGTCGACGAGCCGACGTTCGTGCACGGACCGACCATGCGGGTCTCGATCTTCATGAACGTCTTCGACGTGCACGTGAACCGATACCCGGTGGACGGCGTCGTCGAGTATGTCGTGCACAAGTCTGGGAAGTTTCTGAACGCCGTTTCGGAAGCCTCCAGTGTGGAGAATGAGCAGGCGTCGGTCGGCCTGATCGCCGGTGCGCATCGCATTCTGGTACGCCAGATCGCCGGACTCATCGCCCGTCGCATCATCACCGATTCCGCGACCGGAGATCGGGCCGTGCAAGGCGCACGCATGGGTCTGATTCGCTTCGGTTCGCGTGTTGACGTGTTCCTCCCGCCATCGGCTGACCTGTGCGTGGCCGTGGGACAACGCACACTCGCTGGCGTCACGGTGATTGCGCGGTTGGCGACGACATGAACGCGGAGATCGGTGGTCGATTCAGGCGCCCGCGACCCAACCCCGCGATCGCGCTGCCGAACGGATTCACATTGGCGAATTTGTTCTTCGGAATATTTGCGGTCGTGGCGGCTTCACGCGGCGAGTTCGATGCGGCGGCGCGCTACATCGTGTTTGGCGCGATCGCCGATACCCTCGATGGGCGGATCGCCCGCGCCACGAAGTCCGGCACACGATTCGGTGAAGAACTCGATTCCTTGGTCGATGCGATTTCCTTTGGCACCGCGCCCGCGCTGATCATGTATTTTGCCGTGCTGCAGGGGGGACGATGGGAGTGGATCTTCTGCTTCTTCTTCACTGCATGCGCTGTCATGCGTCTGGCGCGTTTCAATGTCGAGCAGGCGGGTCGCAAGACCACGCACTTTACCGGCCTGCCAAGTCCGGCGGCGGGAATGACACTCGCCACGTATTACTGGTTCAGCCAGACGTCGTTGTACACCGAGACGATGATCGGCGACCTCCCGTGGCACCAGATGCTCCGCTGGGTCATGCTGGGCCTCGGCATGCTGATGATCAGCAACGTGCAGTACGCCAAGGTGCCGTCCGTGGGGTTCCGCACCGTGCGCGGCATTCTGGGAACGGTGCTCGTGGTTGGAACGCTGGTTGGCGTGATCTTTCTGCCCAAGCAGTTCTTCTTCCCGGCACTGATGACCTACGTGCTGTATGGCATCGGGCGCACGGCGTTTCTCGGCTTGCTGGACCGCCTGCCGGGCGCACATGAGGGACCGGCATTGGGCGAGACCGGCCAGGACGAAGACGACATTGACATGGGTCGGCGCCGACGGCGCCGACGCACCCCACCCTTCAGTACCGGCCCGTCAACGGGTCGTGAGGACCCCTCGGCATGACCCGATACCGGCTGGCGATACATATCGTACCTCGACGTGGCATCCTCGATCCTCAGGGCAACGCGGTGGCGGGTGCGTTGCACTCGCTGGGGTTTTCGCACGTCGGTGACGTGCGCGTGGGGCGCTATCTCGTGGTCGAGGCCGAGGCATCGTCGGCCGACGCCGCACGGGAATCGGCGCGCGCGATGTGTGAAAAGCTCCTCGCGAATCCAGTGACGGAAGACTACGAGATCGCGGCGGTGGAACAGTCGTGAAAGTCGGCATCGTACGATTCCCCGGTTCCAACTGCGATGAGGACGCGTTTCGCGCAGTCGCTGACGCGCTCGGCCAGGAAGCCGTGTACCTCTGGCACAAGGATCACGATCTGCAAGGCGTCGACCTGGTGATTCTCCCCGGTGGATTCAGCTATGGCGACTACCTCCGGCCGGGCGCTATCGCGCGTTTCAGTCCGATCATGCAGGAAGTGGTCGCGTTTGCCAACCGCGGTGGTCTGGTGCTTGGCATCTGCAATGGCTTTCAGATCGCGTGTGAGGCCGGCTTGCTGCCCGGCGCACTGTTGCGAAACGCGAGCCTGCGTTTCGTGAGCGCTCCTGTCCACCTGCGCGTCGAGAGCATCGCGACGCGGTTCACCTCGCAGTGTCGCGTGGGACAGATACTGCGCATGCCGATTGCGCACGGCGACGGTCGGTTCACGGCCGATGCAAACACACTTGAGCGCATGGAAGGTGAGGGACAGATCGTGTTTCGGTATGTGAACGCCGATGGAGAAGCCACCGACGCCGCGAATCCCAATGGTTCGCAGCGCCACATCGCGGGAATCATCAACGCCGCTGGCAACGTAATGGGCATGATGCCGCATCCCGAACGCGCGATGGATCTCGGCCTGGGTTCCACCGACGGACTCGGACTCTTCGCATCCGTGCTCGGGCTCGAACTTGTGCAGGCGGTCAAGTGAGCGCCGTCGAATCACGACCTGGTGATCCGACGATCACACCGGCGCTCGTCGCCGAACACGGCATCACACCGTTGGAGTACGAACGTCTGCTGGCCATGCTGGGACGGATACCGACGTTCACCGAACTCGGTGTGGTGAGTGCGCTATGGAGCGAGCACTGCTCCTACAAGCATTCTCGCCCCATGCTGAAGACGTTGCCAACGAAAGCACCGTGGGTGCTGCAGGGCCCTGGTGAGAATGCGGGCGTGATATCGGTGGGCGACGGGTGGGCGGTCGCCTTCAAGATCGAGTCACACAATCATCCGTCCGCGGTGGAACCCTATCAGGGCGCTGCGACCGGCGTCGGTGGCATTCTTCGCGACGTGTTTACGATGGGCGCGCGTCCCATTGCGCTGCTGAACTCGCTGCGGTTCGGACCACTCTCATCGAGTCGCGTGCGATGGCTGTTTGCGGGAGTCGTCAAGGGCATTGGCGACTACGGCAATTGCATCGGCGTGCCAACCGTTGGTGGTGAGGTGGTGTTTGATCCGTCGTACGAAGGCAACCCGCTGGTGAATGCCATGTGTGTTGGCTTGATGCGCGAAGATGAGCTTATGCGCGCGGTTGCCTCCGGTGTGGGCAATCCCATCATGGCGGTGGGCGCGAGAACGGGGCGCGATGGCATCCACGGCGCGTCGTTTGCCTCGGAAGATCTGTCAGCGGAAAGTGAAGCGAAACGCCCGATGGTTCAGGTGGGCGATCCATTCACCGAGAAGCTGCTCCTTGAAGCGTCGCTCGATCTCATTCGCAGTGGACATATCGTCGCCATTCAGGACATGGGTGCGGCCGGCCTGACGTCGTCATCGGCCGAGATGGCTGAACGTGGCGATGTCGGCGTGACCATTGATGTGACGAAGGTGCCGGTGCGAGAGCAAGGCATGACGCCGTACGAGATTCTGCTGTCGGAATCGCAGGAACGCATGCTGGTGGTCGCCAAGCTGGGTCATGAGGAGCAGGTGCGAGAAATTCTCTCCCGATGGGATCTCGAGGCGGCGGTCATTGGCGAAGTCATCGCCGACCCCGTGTATCGAGTAACCGAGGGCGAGCGGGTTGTGGCCGAGTTCCCCGGATCGCGCTTGGTGACTGACTGTCCGCAGTACACGCTTGAGGGCCGCGAGAGCGAGGCGCTGGCCGCGGCGCGAGCGCAGGATCCGGCAAAGGTTGCTCCGCTGTCGGACGAGCGCGATCATGCGTGGACGCTGGAGCGTTTGTTGTCGTCGCCCACCATTGCCAGCAAGGCGTGGGTGTGGCGCCAGTACGATTCCACGGTGCGAACGAGCACCGTCCGCGGACCGGGCAGTGACGCGGCCGTCGTGCGGCTACACGGGACGAACAAGGCGATCGCGCTGTGCATCGATGGGAACGGTCGCCACGTGGCCTTGTCGCCGCGAAATGGCGGACGCGCCGCAGTCTGTGAAGCGGCGCGGAACGTGGCGTGCACCGGTGCTCGTCCGCGCGCCATCACGAACAACCTCAACTTCGGCAATCCCAAGAAGCCCGA
>JBEBIR010000336.1:0-4540 GCA_040080315.1 Gemmatimonas sp. | reverse complement strand
GTGCGACACTGGAGGGACTTGGCCCGGTTCCCGGAATCGCCGGACGGTCGCCGAGCTACATGGTGCGTCAACTGTACGACATGCAGAGTGGCGCGCGCAAAGGGGAGTGGGGCGCATTGATGCGCAACGTGGTGACGAGCATGAGCGTCGACGAGTTTGTCAGCGTTTCGGCGTATGTCGCATCACGTGGATCACGGTGACGGCCTCCATTGGCTGATCTGCTCTCAGACCTTACCTGTCCCGCCTGTGGGCACACCGAACAGTTGGTGATGCCCACCGATGCATGCGTGTTCTTTCATGAGTGTGCGTCATGCCACACGCGCCTGCGACCCAAGCCCGGCGATTGCTGCGTGTTCTGCTCGTTCGGCTCGGTGCCCTGCCCGCCCATTCAAGAAGGAAGCGCCGACTGCACCTGCGCGGTCGAACACGAGAAGAGGAGCGCGGCAAGCGGGTCAGAGCGTGCGCGACCATGAGACGGATTCGAGCGGACGTGCTGGTCGCGCTGCTGCTTCTGAGTGCCCACACGCTGGCCGTGTGGGGCCACGTCGGTGTCTTCTGGGGCGACATCGGACGCTGGTCGCACGAAGTAGAGCGCTTCGCGCACGGAGAACTGCCGTATCGCGATTTCCAATGGCACTATCCGCCGTTGGGCCTCTGGATTGAGGGCGGAGTGGCGCGATTGCTGGGCACCGACCTGGCCCAACTCTCCACGATCACGACGACGCTGGCGGCGCTGCTCATCGTCACGTTCGTCTGCTACACTCGCGAAGTATTGGAGCGCGCCGATGCGCGTGTGGTGGCGATTTGTGTTGCGCTGACGTTCTCGTATGCGCAAGTGATGGGTGCACCACTGCCACTCGGACTGTATAGCCCGGCAACACTGGTTGGCGCGCTCTGTATTGCCAACGCCGCGAGGCTGTTCGTAAAGAGCCTTTCATCCAACGCGCGTCGCGATGCACTGTGGATGGCGCTCTTCGCCGCGCTCGCCGTCCTGTCGAAGCAGGACTTCTGGATCCCCGCCGCGTTCCTTGTTGGCGCCAGCACGCTGCGCTCACGCACGCTCGGTCCAGCGGCTGTTTCCGCGACGATCACCGCGCTTGGCGTGACCGTGATCATCTGGACCGCCGGCGCCGATGTGCTACTGCCGCTCCTCGGCGGCTTCGGGCACGCGAGACAGGCAGGAGGACAGGGGTTTCCATCGTGGGAGAGGCTCACCGTCGATGTCTTCGCGCTGGCGCTGGTCTCGGGTACGTTCCTGTTCCTCTGCAGCGTCGTGGGAGGTAAACGCTTTCTGCTGCCACTGGGCGCCGCAGGAATTGTCGCGCTGCTGACCGGTGGACTGCACGTCTACTTCAGCATGCGCACGACGCTGCCACTCCCCGGCGAACTTCGCACCCCAACGCAAAATGCGCTGGCTTATCACATCAACGCCGGCACCTCCCTGCTGCGCCCATCAATTGGCTGGCTGGCCAAACGGGTGTCGCGCACACCTATCCCGGTCGCGCTCCCGCCGCTCTTGTTGTTGTTCACCGCACTTCGCTGGCGCACCCTGCCGCATCCGCGACGCACGGTGATCGCGCTGCTTCTCGGTCTGGCCATCAGCGTGCGCGCACGGCGCGCATTCGAAGGCACCGAGTGGTTTGAGTTTCTCCTGACCGTGCCCGTTGTGCTGGCGAGTGCAGAGCTGCTGCTCAACCTGACAGAGATCCAACGTCGACGTCTCCGGCGCCTGACCTGCGGCACGCTGGCATTTTTCGCAGGGTGGTCCTACGTGGCGCTTGGGCGTGGCTGGGGCACCGGACGCCACTACCCTGCGTTTGAAACGCTGCGAGGCACCGTTCACTGGAAGCCGGCCGAGGATGGGGATTATCGGAACCTGCTCGCCACGCTCCACGCGATCGATTCGACCAGACAGCGTCCGCTATTCGCCTTCGGCTACAGTGGTGGGTTCAACTATTTCCTCCGGCGCCATAATCCGTTTCCGTTCACGCAGGACTTCTTCTTGTCGGCGTTCAACGCAGACTCCGTATTACAGCAACGTCCTCGGGGCCTCATTCTCATCGACCATCGTTTTCTCGACGATGGGAGTTTTGGCGCACCCGCGTTCAACTGGCGCCGCTGGGAGCAGGGCCGCGTCCCCGCTCCCTATGCCGCGTATGACCGACCGCGCTTCGATCGATTGCGAGAGGGGTGTCCGGCGGTGGCGACGAAGAGCGCCATGTTCCGTGTTTACGCCTGCCCCTGAGCCCCCGATCGGCGATACACCAACCCGGGGTAGTAGCCGGCATTCGATCGAGAGACGTCGCTCTACGTAGCTGGCTCGGGTAGCGGAAGGCCGAGGAGCCCGCAGCTGCTAGTGTAGAACCGAATGGCTCGACTTGCGGGGTGCTCAACGGAAAAGAATATTGATGCGTTCATGAATCATTCATGATCACGCAATCAGTCCGTATCCTGTCCGACACCTCGTCGAGACCGCCCATGCGCGCTTGGCCCGTCGCACACCGCACCATCGCCGCACTCGGTCTCCTCACCCTGCCCTCGGCAATGCAGGGGCAGGCGGGCCGTGATTCAGCTCGCTCGGATTCCTCCGCTCAGGCCCTCAGAGCCGTCACGGTCAGCTCGGCTCGAGCGACCGTCATCGTTGGCGGCACCGCCGCAGTGGTCGTGAAGCCCTCCGAACTGCGCTCGTCCCCCGCGCCGCTGCTCGAACAGGCGCTGCGCGAGTCACCCTTCGTGCTGGTTCGGCAGAACTCGCGTGGGGAGATGGAAATTTCGGTCCGCGGATCGGACTCACGCCAGGCAGCGGTCCTTCTGGATGGTGTGCCCATCACGCTCGGGTGGGATCATCGTACGGATCCGTCGCTGATTCCGATCACCGGAACCGAGCGCATGGTCATTGTGCGTGGACTCGGGTCCCTGCTGAACGGACCGAATACGCTGGGTGGCTCCATCGAGATCAGTCATGACGCCTTCGGCCAGCCGTCGGGAGGGCAACTCTGGGCCGGTGCGGGTCTTGATCAGTTTGGCTCGACTGTGGGGACGCTGGGGTACGGGCGTCGTCTCGCGGAGTTTGGAGGCGGGGCCTTGTCCGCGCGCGCGGGGGTCGCCCATCGCCAGCGAGACGGCGTGGCGCTTCCGCAGGATGTGATCGACCCGACTGAGAAGGACGGATTGCGTACGGGCACCGACCTCAAGCAGATCGACGGTTTTGCGTCGGTGCGATGGAACAACACACGCGGGAGTTCACTGGGTGTGATGTACTCCGCCTATGACGCCGAGCGCGGGGTGCCGCCCGAAGAACACATCGCGGCGCCGCGTCTGTGGCGGTATCCGTACGCTCGTCGAAGCATCGCCATGATCTCCGGGAACACCGGCACGTTCAAGACGCCACTCGGCCAGGGATCGTTGGAAGTTGGCGTGGGCATGAACACCGGTGAGTTCAAGATCGAGACATACTCGAATCGCAGTTATGCCACGGTCAACGGTTCGGAACTGGGCGACGAACGCACGATGACGTCGCGCGCTTTGTTCACCCATACGCTGGGACTCGCCACCCTCCGCGCGAGCTACACGGGCGCCGACATCAAGTACACGGAGACGTTGCCACCCCTGGCAGCGGTCGACTATCGCCAGAAGCTCACGAGCACGGGGGCGGAGATCGACATGCCGCTCGGGGGTCGCACGCAACTCGCCGGCGGTTTCGTGTTTGACCGGTCCACGACACCGGAGACCGGCGGTCGCACGCCGGCGCAGGAGCCCTTCGACAACACCGGGTGGCGCTTCGGTGCGTCGCATGAACTGAACGCGCGCGTGCGGCTGCACGCGAGCGTCAGTGAGCGCTCGCGCTTCCCGGCGTTGCGCGAGCTGTACTCGGGCGCGCTGAATCGCTTCCGACCCAATCCGGATCTCAAGCCGGAAACGCTGCTGGGCATCGAAGGGGGCTTTACCGTGAATCGCGCGATTGCGTCGCTGGGGCAGTCGACCATCCAGGTGATCGGATTCCGTCATCAGCTGGACGATGCGGTGGTGCGTATCACGCTCTCCAATCCGACGCGCTTCCAGCGCATCAACCGCGACCGCATCGAGAGTGCGGGCGCCGAGCTCCTCGGCGGCTTCGTATTCGGCGATGACCCGGAGCGCGCCGTGTCGCTGAACGGCGATGCGACGATCCAGAAGATCAAGATCTTTGACATTACCGCCAACGATCAGCAACGTCGCGCGGAGAACAATCCGGAGCAGCGCGGGCGGTTGGAGTTGGGGGTTCCGCTACCGGCGAGCCTGAAGGTATTCGCCGTCGCGCGCTACACCGGCACGCAGTATTGCCTGAATGCCGACACGTCGAAACTTGACGAACTGCAGTCACGCACAGCGGCCGACCTCGCGGTGCAGCGGACATTCGCCGTGGCGCGCAGCGGACCGTTCCGTTTTCTTCGCACGCTGCTGTCGTTCGATAACATCGGCAACACGGCCGTCTACGATCAGTGTGGCCTGCCGCAGCCGGGACGCACGTTGCGGCTGACGATGTCAGTGCGGTAGGCGC
>JBEBIR010000335.1:0-4542 GCA_040080315.1 Gemmatimonas sp. | reverse complement strand
GCCACGGCATTGGCCGCGCCACGGAGTTTGTAGGCGTTGATGGGTTGCAGATTTTCCAGCTTCAGCCGAATGTCGGGATAGCCCGGTCCGAGTTCGAGGCGCACCAACGGCGTGCGGAGAATGGTGCCGGCAATGCGCGCGCGCGCCTCATGGATTTCGGCGAGCGTGATTGGGCGTATCGATTCGACGGTGGTCACCGCGTACGGATGAGAGGGTAGACCGTGAGGTGCGCATCGGCATCAGGGCACGCGGTTGCCTGCGTGCTGCCACAGTGCGCTCCAACCAGCCGTCCGTCAACCAGCCAAGTCGAAGCTTACGCTACCCGAGCCTGGGGGCCATCGCGTACGTCGCATCGCGGGGCGTCGGTGCCGATCGCGGAACCATCTGGGTTCGCCGTGAAGATCCACACGGTGCCGGTGCGCGTCGAGTAGTACATGCGCATCATCACCGTGCGAGGCATCATGGCGTGCGTGAACGTGAATCGGAACACGTCATCAAGGTGGTGAGACGCAAAGGCTGCGACGTGTCGTTCGAAGACCTCAGCGCCGAAGGCTGAAGGCGCTACATCGTGGAAGAAGTCGCGACCGATTGGACGCTCATCCGGCCAGCCCAGTTCGTACGCTTCGGCCAGATTGAACGACAGCACGCGACCCTGCGAGTCCAACTGGACCACCCCGTACGGGATTGCGTCCAGTTCCTCGTCCGACATGCGGTCGAGAAATGGGGCCAACATCCGCGTGGTGGTCTCGAGCGACATGTTCTTTCCGTTGGAGCAGGGGCGGCCAAACCCGTCATCGGGGTCGACAGACGTCCAATTCTTAAGGATCGGGCCGGGCATCGGACGACTTGAGGGGAAATTGGCCGCCTGCGTGACGCGTCCCACCCGATTCCGCACCACTGTTACTCGGCGGGTACGAACCGTTCCAGTCACGGCCGACGTCAGCCGGGCGACCGCCGTCGTGTCCCGAGGGTTCAATCCGCTGACCGGAGGCTGGCGTAGCGGTAGCGAGTCGTGCCTTATTGGACCACGATCCCCCTGAGGAGCCCGATGAGCACCACGTCCCGACATCACTGGATTGTTCGCGCCACGCATTGGATCAACGCGCTCGCGTTCACGATCATGGTGGGGAGCGGTCTTCGCATTTTCAACGCCTATCCGGCGTTTGCCCGGAAGGGCGAGACCTTTTGCTGCTATCCGTTCGAAGGGCGAGCAATTCCTGCCTGGCTCACATTTGGCGGTTGGCTGGGCGGCGCGCGCCACTGGCACTTCGCCATGATGTGGGTGCTGGTGGCCACAGGACTCGTGTATCTGGGCTTCATCTACCTGCACGGCGAGTGGCGTGACCTTGTCCCTCGGCGCGGCGATGCGCGGGATGCGTGGGAGATGGTGCGGTTCTATCTGTATCGACGAAGGGACCATCCCCGGCAAGGCAAGCACAACGCGATGCAGAAGACGACGTATTTCGTGATGCCGATTGTCGCGGCGATGATCGTCGTGTCGGGCCTCGCCATCTGGAAGCCCGTGTCGTTGGGATGGCTGACCAACCTGCTGGGCGGGTACGTCTGGGCGCGCTATTGGCATTTTTCGGCCATGGTGGCGCTGGTGGCGCTCTCAGTGGCGCATGTGTTCATGGTGATCAGCGTCGATCCGTACAGTTTGCGCAGCATGATCACGGGCGGGCACAGCGAGCGGTATTCGCCGGTCGCGCGGAATGCCCGACCGTTTCACGGCTTGCTGCCGAAGCCTGCGTCTCATGTGGTGGCCGCGCACGGTGAGTCGGTGACCGCTCTGTCGACATCCGAGGAGGCCGCCCCATGACGTCACGACTGATCCGACTCAAGGCGATCGCCTTGATCGATCGTAGCGTCGCGGCACTGAACACCACGCCGCCAGCGGCGACATCAGTTCCACTCGACCGTCGCGGCTTCGTAAAGGCCAGCGCATCCTCGCTCGCGTTGGCGTGGCTGGCGGCTTGCAATTCATCAGGGCCGCGCGAGGCGGAAAAGCTGTTGACCTATGCGACCCGAAAAAACGAGTCGGTGGAGAGGTGGTTGCTGCGTCACACGTCCATGGATCACGGGTCACCGGGCGCCGTGGTGGCCGGTGAGCGATTCCCGTCGTACTTCATTTCCGACGTCGTGCCGACGTACGACCCGACTGTTGCTGGACCGTGGGCGCTTGAGGTGAGCGGTCTGGTGCGCACGCCGTTGGCGCTGACGCTACCGCAGCTGATGGCGCTGCCGCGCATCGAACAGCGCGTGAATCACTACTGTGTGGAGGGATGGAACGCCGTCGCGCAGTTCACCGGCGTGTCGATGCGCGAGATCGCCCGGCTTGCCGGTGCCTTGCCCGAGGCCAGCGCTGTGGATTTTCAGTCGTTCGATGACGGCTACCACGAAAGCTGGGACATCGAGAGCAGCCTGCATCCGCAAACCATGGTGGTGTACGCCAAGGACGGCAACGCCCTGACACCGGCCTACGGCGCGCCAGCGCGACTGCACTCACCGATCAAGTTGGGTTACAAGAACACCAAGTACCTGACAAAAGTGGTGTTCATGGCCGAGCGAAACGGCGGGTACTGGAGCGACAAGGGGTACGAGTGGTTTGGCGGGACGTGAAAACGGAGAACGGAGGACGGAGAACGGAGAACGGAGAACGGAGAACTGAGAACTGAGAAACGGAGATGGTTACGGTTTTTTCCTGGGGCTTCCTGCCAGGCTGCGGTAGTACTCCTCAATGAGCGCACGGTATTCTGCCGGTACTGGCGCGGTGGAACCCAACGCGGGCCGACCGTCGTTGCCTAGTCCGAGCGAGCGGTAGAGGCCGAACTCGAAGGTCTTGAGTCCTTCGATCATCGCGCCTTGCAACTGCGCGAGACCCTTCGGGTCGTTGAACGCGCGTGAGTTCTCCAACTGGCGCATGTTCTCGATGGCCTGATCGAGTTCACGTGTGTTCACGCCTTGCTGCGCGAGATCGCGACGCAGGCCTTCGGCGTTTTCGCGACGCAGTCGGAATTCACGTGTGAACTGTTGGATATCGCCGGACGGCATTTGCTGACCGCCGCGCGTCGCGCCTCCGGGAGTTCCTCCGCCGACTTGATTGTTCGGGGAGCCACCGAACTGCGGCGTATTGCTATTGTTGCCCCGTCCGCCTTGCTGGCCACCACGGTTCTGGCCTTGGCCTTGGCCTTGGCCTTGCTGGCCTTGCTGGCCTTGCTGGCCCTGACCCTGCTGCCCTTGTTGGCCTTGTTGGCCTTGTTGGCCTTGTTGGCCTTGTTGGCCTTGTTGGCCTTGCTGTCCTTGCTGTCCTTGCTGTCCTTGCTGTCCTTGCTGTCCTTGCTGTCCTTGCTGTCCTTGCTGTCCTTGCTGTCCCTGCTGTCCCTGCTGTCCCTGCTGTCCCTGCTGTCCTTGCTGTCCTTGCTGTCCTTGCTGTCCTTGCTGTCCCTGCTGTCCCTGCTGTCCTTGCCGATCGGCGACTCGCTGTTGCAGCGATTCAAGGTTCCGCACGAGTTCTCGTGTCTTGTCGAGCGCACGCTCCTGCTGGCGTGACGCCGACTCACCCTGCATCGAACCGGCCGCCTCGCGCATGCGATCGGCGACATCCTTGATATTCTCGGAGATCTGCCCCTCGAACCCCTTGGTGTATTCGGGCGATCCGGCGCGCATGACGTTCTTCGAATACTCGATCTTGTCCTTGAGTCGCGCGTCACGAATGGCATCGGCGGCCTCGTTCAACTTGCTGGCCGCCTTCGGCTGATCTCGGCGTCCTTCTCGCGAGAGTCGGTCGGCGTCGGCCTCCATCTTCCCGATATCGTTCGCCAACGCGTCCTTCTGCTCCATCAGCTTCTGCATTTGCTGACTGCGTTGATCACCCGACGCCGACTGGGCCGCCTCCACGCCGTTCGCGATTTCGCGCTGACGCGATTCCATCTCCTTGGCCTGCTGCGCCAGCTTCTGGATTCCCTGATTGGTCGCGTCGGTCTTGCTTCCTTCGATGTTGCGCGCAGCACGGTTCAGCTCCTCCAGTGCCTTGCTGCCCTGCGCCGACGATCCGGTCGCCGCCCGACGCATGGCATCAGCGGCCTGCTGCATCTGTCGCGCCGCATCGGCCAGCTCCGGGTTGTTCTGCTCGCGCGAAAGCCGCTCGAGGCGACGCGCTTCTTCCTCAGCCTGCTTCGCGAGATCGCGCTGCGCGCCGCTGCTGCCACTGCTGCCGCCGTTCGCGCCGCTACTGCCGCTGCTGCTGGCGCTACCACTGCTGGCGCCGCCTGCGCCGCCGCTGGAATTCTGACCCATGCGCTCGCGCAGCGCTTCCGCCATGCGCTGCATGCGCTCGTTTTCCTGCTGCTGACGGTTCGCCAGTTGCTTGAGGCGCTCCAGCGTCTCGTCGACTTCGCGTTGCGCCTGCGGCTGCGACGACGACTGCTGCTGCACGGCCTCGTACTGATTGCGCAACTTGTCGGTCTGCAACTCAAATAAGTCGGCCAGATCTTCCGGACGCTCGCCACCACCGCCGCCGCCGTCGAAATGAAGGCGTCCGAA
>JBEBIR010000334.1:0-4550 GCA_040080315.1 Gemmatimonas sp. | reverse complement strand
TTGCAGGTCAGGCCGGGCGTGCCGAGCAGTCCGGTGTTGCCGTACGCATTCGACAGCCACACGCCAGCCGGTGATCCCGTGAACCCGCCCAACCCGCCGCGGAACTGGTTCCGCTGATCGCCCGTGACATCCCAGTTGAATCCGATGCGCGGCGACCACTGGATGTTGCCGGTGGGCAATTCGCTGGTGTTGCGGTCGTACGCCGTGTCCACGGCCAGATTGTACACCGGCTTGTTGCGGAACACCGGGATGTCTGCCCGCACGCCGTAGTTGAACGTCAGCGTGGGGCGCACGTTCCACTGATCCTGAATGTAGAACGCGTACGTGGCCGACTTCATGCGAATGAATCCGTCGGTCCCCGCCGGCGTGGGCACCGTCACCGCGTACGACGACGCGAGCCCGTTGCGCAAAGAATCGAGGCTGTTGAAGCGCCAGGTGCCGAACAGATTGTTGGCAAACAGGTTCGCCGACTCGTAGAAGATGTTCTTCGTGCCGATGGTGACGTTGTGATCGCCGATCGGAATGGTCAGGTTGTCGGCAATTTCGATAGTCTTCTGGTCCAGCTGATTGCCGTGCGACGACGCTTCGCCACCAACCTGAAAGAGCGCCGTGCCGCTGCCCGTCTGACGCGGCGTCACCACACTGATCGACGCGGTCTTGCTGACAGGATCGCGCTTATCGTTGATCGTGGTATAGCCCACGTTCAGCTCGTTCAGCACGCCGTTGCCCAGCGCGGTGAACGCCTGCAGCACCGTGGCGTTCTTTGACGACGTGAATGCGTACGCGTACGACGAGAGCGGGAACGCCGGCTGGCTGCTGGTAATGGCGTCGCGGAAGAAATTCTTGTTCTCGCCGTAGCCATAGTTGTGGCGCAGCACCACACGGGTCTTCGGGAGGAAGTTCAGGTCAACTCGCGCAAACACATTGGTGAGCGGATTCGGCCGGTTGATCTGAGCCCCGGTGCCACCGGCGATGCCGAGCGGAGCGAGCACGGCATTCAAGGCATCAACCTGTGTTTGCGAAACAGGCGAGTCGGACGAACCGATATACGGTCCGCTGGCCAGCAGTTGCTCCTTCTGCCATTCCGTGGAGAGGAAGAAGAAGGCCTTGTTCTTCACGATGGGGCCGCCAATCGACGCGCCATACTGCGAGCGGCTATAGGCACCCAGGAACGATTGCTTGCGCGTCAGGTCCTGATCGCGCGTGTATCCAAACAATGAACCGTGGAACTCGTTGGTGCCGCTCTTGGTCACGGCGTTGATCAGCAGTCCCGAGAAATTTCCCTGGCGCACATCGAACGGTGACAACAGTACCTGATACTCCTTGACCGCGTCCAGCGAAATCGACTTCGCACCGGCTTGGTCACCCGGGCGCCCATTGCTGCCCAGTCCAAACAAGTCGGACTCATTGGCGCCGTCGATCTGGATGAGGTTGTAGCGGTTGTTCACGCCACCACCCGATAAACCGTTGCCGTTGGTGGAAACCTGCGGCGTGGCGCGCGCGAAATCGGTGAAGTCGCGATTGAGCGACGGAAAGCGCGCGATGGCCGTGTCGCTGATCGTCGTGCTGACACCGGTCTTGGTGGGCGAAATGATCGCGCCTTTCGTCGCACTCACCGTGACGCCGGCCAGCGTGGCGGCTTGCGCCTTGACCACGAAGTCGACAGGCACCGTCTGACCCAGCTTGACGATCACGCCGTCAGTCGATTGCTGCGCGAAACCCAGTCGGCGTACCTGAACCGTGTACGGACCACCAACCTCGAGGCCCTGCACGTAGTAGCGACCGTTCTCGCGGGTCAGCGTGCTGGCCTTGAAACCGTTACTCCGGTTCTCCACTTGAATCAGGGCGCCGTCGATCGGCTTGCCCGATTCATCCGCGACCAAACCGGCGATCGCGCCGGTGGTGACGCCCTGCGCCGCGGCCACGTCGGCAGAACCGACCATGACGCCCAACGCCAGTACAAACAGCGAACGAAGCTTTCGCATTTTTCTGAAGCTCGGAGGGGGTTTGCAAACGATTGCAGCATGTCCAACCTCGGACGGTGAAGAACCCGAGATCGGACAACGGTCAAAGCTAGAACTGCCGGACACAGGGCACAAGAAAACTCCGTACCTGACGCGTAACGACCCAACTGGCCGCCACTGGGGCGACCATCCCGCAGTTTGATCACGCAGCGCCGATCCGCGATTTGCGTCCCACGGTCGCGTAGTACACAGGAATGCCGACGGCAATGACGCCCAACACCCCGATGGTCCCCCATCGCTGATTCGGATCAAGCAGGGCGTTGACCAGCAGAAACAGGGTTGCGGCGCAGAACAACAGGGGCGCGAGCGGATATAACGGCACCCGCATGGGCGGATTCCAGTCGGGCCGACGACGCAGTCGGAAAATCGCTCCCACACTCAGGATGTAAAACACCAGCGAAGCAGTCACAAAGATGTCCGCCAACTGTTCAAACGAGCGCAGCAGTACGAACCCGATTCCAATGCTGGCCGCCAGCGTGATGGCCACATGCGGCGTCTGAAAACGAGGGTGAACCCTTGCCACTTGCCGGAAAAACAGCCCGTCGTCGGCCATCGCAAAGAATATCCGGGGACCAGTCAGCAGCGAGCCGTTCACTGACCCGAACGTGGAAAGCAACACCGTAATCGACACCAGCGTCACTCCGACCGGGCCGATCAGTTTTTCCGCCACGTCGGCGGCAACCAGTCGAGCGCCGCGAATCTCGTCCACCGTCAACACCGACAAATAGGCGATATTGGCCAATACATAGATGAAAATGATGGCCAGCGTGCCTAAAATGATTGCCCTCGGCAGATTCTGGCGAGGATTCTCCACCTCGCCACCCACCTTGGTCAGGTCGCCCCACCCGTCGTACGCCCACAGCACCGACACCAGCGCCAGCCCGAACGCGCGCACCGAGAAACTGCCGGGTGGTGATGCGGGGGTGAAATTCCCGCCTGTTTCGGGAAGGCCAAGGGAGAATGCCAGCGCCACAATCAGCAGTAGTCCGCCGTATTTCGCGATCGTGGTGACATTCTGCACCAGGGCCCCCCACTTGAGCCCGACGATGTTGACCGTCGCCATCAATCCGAGGGCGAGCGCCGCTACCCAGTGCGCGTACGTGTCATACGGGGCAATGCTCGGGTTGAATCCCAGCCCGCGCAACAAATACTCGGCGAAGGTGAGCGAAATTCCCCCCAATGCGGCGGCGCGGATGATCACCAACTCCGTCCAGCCATACAGAAAAGCGGGGAGTCGACCCCACCCCTCCCGAATGAAGACGAAATAGCCACCCGTCTGCGGGAGTGCTCCTGCCACCTCCGCCAGCGTGATCGCGCCGCAGAGCGCAAACACACCACCGATAACCCACACCGAAATGAGCGGGAATGGACCCGGCAGCTTGTCGGCGATGCCGGCAGGTGATCGGAAGATCCCCGAACCGATCGTCGTGCCGATCACCACGGCGATGGCACTCCACAGGCCGAGGCTGCGCGGAAGGGCCGTGGGAGCAGCAGACGGCGTCGGCGACGCCGATGTGACAGTGGGCGGAGTCATGCGCAATGCTACTCCCCTGCACGCAACATCGCACGGGGGGTCCGTCAGGAAGACACAGTGTCTAGGTTTCTCCCGTCATGACATCCCTTCAGGTGGACACACTGTTCTGGATCGCGGCCACGGCGTGCGTCGTCGCCCAGTTTTTCATCGTGCGAGCGGTCTGGAAGGTGCTGCCGTCCGTGACGGGAGCACCAAACGTACCGATACCGCGTCGCGCGCTGGAAGTGCTGTGGGTGCTGCTGCCGATCGTACTCCTTGTCGGGGCTTTTTTCGGGGCTTGGCGACGTATGCACAACGGCTGACCAATCATCCAGCCGATGCCCACTCAGATTCTCCCGCCGGTCGCCGTCCGTCGCGCCGCCACCGTCGCCTTGGTCGTTGCGTTCGTCCACATCGTCTTTGGCGCGATCGTGCGCATCTCCGGTTCGGGGATGGGCTGCGGCGACAACTGGCCCAAGTGTTACGGATATTGGTTTCCGCCGTTTGAACGCATGGATCTCATCATCGAGGTCATGCATCGCTATTTGGCCTTCGCGTTGTTCGTTGCGATTGCCTGGCTCGTGACGGTGTCGTGGCGCGTGCGCGCTGAGCGGTCGGTGGGCGGTGCGGGTGGCGTCTGGAACGCCGCGCGACTCTCACTGGGACTGTGGTTCGCGCCAGCCCTGTTTGGCGCAGTCACCGTGTTCACCGGCAATCTCCCGTGGGCCACCGTCGTTCACAAGTTGCTCGCCGCTGCGTTGTTGGCCGTGTTGACGGTGGCCACGATTCGCGCCGGCGGACTTGGTGGTTCAGCGATTCTGGGATTGCGTGGCTCGTCGCGGGCCGCGACGAGTGCGACCAGCGCGGCAATTGGCGCGCTGCTGGTTGTGCTGATGGGTGGATTGACCGCCAAGCTGCCCGGCGCGGCGGTTGCCTGCGCCGGGTTTCCGCTCTGCGGTGAAGGTTCGCTGGGGGGCAGCGCACAGCACGTCCAGTTGACGCACCGGATTCTC
>JBEBIR010000333.1:0-4562 GCA_040080315.1 Gemmatimonas sp. | reverse complement strand
AGCGGAGTTGCACCAGTGCCAAGTGGAGATCGGCACGAAGGTGTGTCAGTCGATCGCCGAACTGCGGCAAGAACTCACGTCGCTGCGTGGACTGGTCATCAAGGCGGCGGCACAGCACGGCCTGACCATCGCATCGGCGGGCACGCATCCGTTTTCGAACTGGATGAATCAGGAGATGACGCCCAAGGAGCGGTACCTCGGCGTCAAGGCGGAGCTGCAGGACCTCGCGCATCGGCTCCTGATTTTTGGCACGCATGTGCACGTGGGTATTGAAGACAACGAGTTCCGCATCGACTGTCTGAACGCGGCGCGATACGTGCTGCCGCACATCTTGTGTCTGTCCACGAGTTCGCCGTTCTGGTTTGGGCGAAACACCGGCTTGCACTCGTACCGCAGCATTGTCTTCAAGAATTTCCCGCGCACCGGCGTGCCGCGCATTCTGCAGGGGTGGGGTGACTATGCCGACCTGGTGGACACGCTGGTGCGGACGCGCAGTATTCCCGACGGTTCCAAGATCTGGTGGGATGTGCGGCCGCATCACGTCTACCCCACGCTCGAATTCCGCATTTGCGATGTGAACACGCGCGTCGACGAGGCGATCTGTGTCGCGGCGATTCTGCAAGCGGTGGTCGCCAAGATGTGGAAACTGCGCCGCGACAATCTCACGTTTCGCGTCTACGCGCAGGATCTCATTGAGGAAAACAAGTGGCGAGCGGTGCGCTGGGGATTGAGCGGCAAGCTGATTGATTTCGGCAAGCGGACCGAGATGCCGGCGCCGGTGCTCATTCGCGAGCTCATAGAGTGGTTTCTGGACGATGTGCTGGATGAACTCGGAACGCGAAAGGAAGTGGAGTACGCGTTCAAGATTCTCGAGGAGGGATCCAGTGCGCAGCGCCAGTTGGCGACCTATGCGCGCACGGGTGATCTGCGCGCCGTTGTCGATCAGCTGATTCGCGAGACAGCCGAAGGCGTCTGCGAGCCGACCCTTGGGCCACCGCTTGAGCGCTCGGATCGGGTGGACGCGTCGTCCTCCGCGACACCCACCGGCGTGAATGCCATTCCGTCAAGCGCTGCCCGCGGCCAGTCAATTCCGTAAACACGGCTCGAAAGCGCGCGATCACCGGAGTTGACCCGACGCTTCTCGGGATTTTCCCCTACCGCGTATTGGGCACAAGTACGAATTGGAGGGTGCTGGAACCGCGGCTAGTCTCCGGAGAACACCACATGCGTGGCGCATTTGTCGCCATGCGGCACGCTACCATCTCCGGACTTCCGTCCATGCCTACGATCCTTCGTCAGCTCATTTCTGCGACACTTCCCGTGTTGCTTGTGGCGTCTGTTGCTTGTTCCGAATCCGAGTCCGATCCAACCGGTCCCAATGGCCAGATCCCCGAACCGGCCATCAACCAGATCGTGACGTTCGGACCCCTCAACGCCGCCAGCACCGATACGCTGGTGTATTTCAGTTTTGCGACGGGTGGACTGGTGGCCAAGTCAAGCGACTGGGATCTGGCGTTTCGGCGCTACGAAATGCGACTGAACAGCCCGGCCATCGCGGGAGCCACGAGCAAGAACGTGCTGGGCTATGCGCTGGACAACAACAAGACCGCCAGCGACGCGGAGGTGTTGGCGTTCACGCCCACCTCGACGCTGGACGCCTTCAATCTGATTCGAGACGCGCAGATCCCGGCCGACGCGCAGTTCCAGACGGATCGGCTCACGGAGAACAAGCAGGCCTATCTCAATCTGAGTGGCGTGCCCTCGGCCAATGCGGCCGCCTACTGGAAGGTTCGTCTCGCCAACGGCTCGTTTGCGCTGCTGCGCGCGACGGCCATCGCATTCACACCGCAATTTCAGGTGCAGTCGCTGACGCTGGAGTCGCGCGTGCAGACGGGTGCAACGCTGGGTTCGACGCAAACACTGACGCTGACACCGGCCGGCCAGACCACCGCAGTGAGTCTGGCGACGAACGCGGTCGTGGCCACCCCCACGGGCTGCAACTGGGATTTCCAGTTCAATCCTGCCGCGAGCCAGTTGGCGATCACGGTCAATACCGCATGCAATGCGGGCAGCTATCCGGGGCCGTCGTCGCCGACGTTTCCGAATGCGACTGCCGCGGGTGACGCTCCGCAGTATGCGGCGTATCTCTCGCAACTGGTCGGGCCCATTCCGAATTCCGTGACTGACAAGGGCGCGCCCTTTCGCTACAACCTGACGGGGAACGACCGACTGCACCCGGCATTCAACACGTACCTCGTGCGCACGGGAGTGAAGACCTACAAGGTTCAGGTTACCGACTACTACAGCAACACCGGCGTCGCCGGTTTTCCCACGATCCGCTACTCGCGTATTCGGTGATCGCCGTGCGCGCGTCAAAGGGTGTTCGCACGTGGATGACGTCGCGAGTCCGCTGTGCCGCCGCCTGTATCGCGGCTTTCGTGATCACCGATGCGGTGGGTGCCCAGGGACCCACCGCATCAGTTGCCGGCACGATCACCACGGTCCGCGGTGTGGTGCTTGGTCACGGTGATCGACTGGGCATTCTCGCCGCCGAGTTGCACGATGTGCGCTCGAATGCGCGCGCGCGCACCGACGAAGGCGGACGCTTTCGCCTTGCGGCACGTCTTGGTGACACGCTGTCGATTCGGGCGCTCGGGTTTCGCCAGCGACGCGTGATCGTGTCCGGTGACTCCGTGACGGTCCTACTCGACCCGCTGCCTACCGTCCTGCCGGTGTTCACCACCACCATGGGGCAACGGGTGATTCGCGCCAGTGAGTCGCCGCGAAGCGTGACCGTGCTTGATCAACGCGCGATTGCGGCCACGGCGGCGGTGTCGGCCAGTCAGTTGCTTCGACAGATACCCGGCTTGCAAGAGCTGCCGGCTCCGCCTTCCAAGACGTCCATCTCCATTCGCGGTTTCGATGACTCGCGCGTGCTGGTGCTGGTGGACGGTGAACCGGTAGCCGGATCACTGGTGGAAAGTCGTGATATCGGACGGTTGTCGACGCTGGCCACCGAACGGATCGAAGTCACTAAGGGACCGTCGAGTGTGGAGTTCGGGAGCGATGCATTGGGCGGCGTGATCAACGTCGTGCAGGCGGCGCCATCGACGCGACTGTCGCTGGACGGCTTGCTGCGCTCGGGTGAACTGGGACGACAGGAAGCCACACTGGGGGCGAGTCAGCAAGTCGGACGATTCGGCTATCGCGTGACCGGTGGATGGCGTCAGTCGGATCGCCTCGCGGGCTATAACGCCGTCGGTTCCACGTTCAATCGCCTGTACGATCTTCGCGGCGACGCGCGCTACGCGTTGAGCGAGCGCTGGACGCTTCGACTGGACGTGCAAGGCTCGCAGGAGCGGCAACGTTTCCCGGTGGACGCGCAGTTCAATGGCTTCATCGACAACCACGGCGGCCAGGGATTTGTTGAACTCACCGGCGCGCTGGGCGGCGGCAACGTCCGCGCTCGCGCATTTCAGCAACGGTTTCAATACGAGTATCGGCAGTCACGCGGTGCGCTGCCCATCCGTGGCTCGGCGGATTCGTTGCGGCAACAGGAACGACAGGGACGCTATCTGCTGTCGTACACGCGGTCGCTGGCATCACACACGATCGATGTGGGTTTGCAGCGCTCCGCGCGCATGCTGGTCGCACCGTCCAAGGTCGACGGCGATAGCGCGCGCGACAACGTGAATGAGGTGTTCGCGCGAGACCAGTGGACGGTAGGTCCGCTACTCGTGACGGCCGGGGCGCGACACACCGCCAGCTCATTGTGGGGGAGCTCGACCAATCCGTCGGTGGGACTTGCCTGGCAGGCCGCAGGCACGGTCCGACTTCGCGGAAATGTCGCGCGTGGATTTCGCGCTCCCGGCTTCAAGGAGATTCGCTACACCTTTTTCAATCCGGCCGGTGGGTACACACTCATCGGGAACCCCGACCTGCAGCCGGAAACGTCCTTGAGCAGTACGCTGGGAGGCACCTGGGCCCCATCGGCGTCGATGTCATTCGATGTGGAAGGCTATCGCAACGACGTTGACGGCCTGATCGACTGGCGATTCCAGGGAAACAATGCGGCGGGCTATCAAACGTATGCCAACGTCAATGTGGCGCGAGCTCGCACGCAGGGCGTGGAGACCTCAGCGCGAGTCACGTGGCGCGCAACGGATCTCACGCTCGGATACGACTTCCTGCGCGCGCGCGATCTGGGTTCGGGGCTCCCGTTGAGCCGTCGCGCTTCGCACACGGCGCGACTCACCGTCGGGCGAGAATGGACGGTGCGTCATGGTCTCTCCAGTGATCTGTCCGTGCGCTATACCGGCAACGCGCCACTGATTGGCATTCCCAGCGGCGCACCGATCACCGGTCCGTTCTCCACCGAGGCCGGCATCATTGGCCGACAGGGCGCACTGTTGTCGATCGATGCCCAGCTTCGGCTGCGGCTGACGGCCGCCGCGGAACTCTCGGTGGGCGTGAACAATGCACTCGACCAGCAGCCCACCCTGTGGACGCCGGCGTTCGCGCGACAGGTGTACGCGGGTGTGCGACTGCACTGGATGGACCAG
>JBEBIR010000332.1:0-4565 GCA_040080315.1 Gemmatimonas sp. | reverse complement strand
TCGTCGCACCTATGCGCCGCTGCTCCACTGGGCGTTGGCGGCACCTCGGAGCACGCTGTTGATCGCGGTGACACTGGTGATCGGTTCGGTGGCACTGGTTCCAGTGGTGGGATTCTCCTTGTTCCCGAAAGCCGGCACCCCACAATATCACGTGGACATTGAGACGCCGGAGGGCACATCGTTGGCCGAGACCGACCGCGCGGTGCGATACGCCGAGCGGGTGATCGGCGCGCATCCGTCGACCACGAGCATCTTCGCCAATGCCGGCAAAGACAACCCCGCCGTGTACTACAATGTGTTTCAACGGGCTGAAGCGCCGAATCGCGCGCAGCTGCTGGTACTATTGCACACCTACGACAACCTGAAAACGCCGTTGGCGCTCGATTCGCTGCGGGGGCAACTCGCGCTGTATCCCGGTGCACGCATCGAGCTGAAGGAGTTTGAGAACGGGCCGCCAATCGACGCGCCGATTGCGATGCGTATTGAGGGGACGGATCTGGATACGCTGCAATCACTGGCCGCGCAGTACGAGCACGTGTTTGTCACGACCGACGGCACGCAATACGTGAACAACCCGGTGCGTCTGCGTCGTTCGGATCTGCGACTGGTGGTGGACAAACCGAAGGCCGGGTTGCTGGGCGTGCCGAGTGCGGAGGTGGAGCGCACGCTGCGTCTGGGCATTGCCGGGTTGGAGACAGGAAAGATTCGGTCCGAGAACGGCGAGGAGTATCCATTGGTGGTGCGCATTGCGCACAACGGACGTCCGGCGCCCGAGGCACTGGAGCGCATTCACGTGAGCAGTGTGTCCGGCGCAATGGTGCCGTTGTCACAGATTGCGGGCACGACGTTCAACGCATCACCCACCGTAATCCATCACAACGGGCGCCAGCGCTCAGTCACGGTCACGGCGTATGTGCGCTCGGGCTACAACACGGACGTCGTGACCAAAGCCGTCTTGGCGCGACTCGATTCCATTGCCCTGCCGCCGGGCTATGCCCTGCGGCCGGCCGGCGAGATTGCCAGTCGCGAGGAGAGCTTTGGTGGTGTAGGTGGTGCGGTGATTGTGGCGGTATTCGCAATCCTGGCGATCCTCGTACTCGAGTTTCACGACTTCCGCACGACGCTCGTGGTGGCATCCGTTATTCCACTGGGTCTCGTTGGCGGCATGGTCGCGCTGCTGACCAGCGGTTACACGCTGTCATTCACGGCGATGATTGGATTTGTCGCGCTGGTTGGCATTGAGATCAAGACCAGCATCCTGCTGGTGGACTTCGCCGATCAGTTGCGACGGAAGGGCCTGAGCTTGGACGACGCCATTCAGAAGGCGGGCGAGATCCGGTTTCTGCCCATCGTGCTGACAACCATGACCGCCATTGGCGGGTTGCTGCCGCTCGCGCTTCAGGGATCCGGGCTGTACTCACCGCTCGCGTGGGTGATCATCGGGGGGTTGGTATCGAGCACGCTCATCGCGCGCCTGGTCACGCCGGTGATGTACAAGCTGCTGGCGCCGAACTAGAGACAGGAGACGGAAGAAGGGAGACTCTCCCGTCTCCCGTCTTCTCAAAGCCAACACTGCCCCCACTTCGCTCGTACTATAGTGTTGCTGCTTGCACTGATCCCTCCTGCCCTGACTCCCATGCGAACGACTCGGGCCTTCACGCTCGCCGCTGGCTTCGCCGCAATTGCTGCCAGTAGTCTGGCGGCGCAGCCAGCCGCTCCTGCCAAGACGTCTCTCGACCCCGCGATGATCGCCGCCTTGCGTTGGCGGAACATCGGTCCGGCCAACATGATGGGCCGCATTGTCGACATTGAGGGTATTCCGTCGCCGTCAAAGACGTTCTACGTGTCGAGCGCTGGTGGCGGGCTCTTCAAGACCACCAACAACGGCGTCACGTTCAAAGCTGTGAATGACACGGCGCGCGTCGCGTCTGGTGGTGATTTGGCCATCGCGCCATCGGACACGAACGTCGTGTACTGGGGCACCGGTGAACCGAACTCGCGCAACTCCATTTCGCCTGGTGGCGGCGTCTACAAGACGACCGATGGAGGCCGAAGCTGGGCATTCATGGGATTGGCCGAAACCCGGGCGATCGCGCGCATTCAGGTGCATCCGACCGATCCGAATACCGTGTGGCTGGCGGCGTTGGGTCATGCATGGGGGCCCAACAAGGAGCGTGGACTCTACAAGACCACCGATGGTGGCAAGACCTGGGTGCTGAAGAAGTTCATCGATGACAAGACGGGCTTTGTCGATGTCCAGCTCGATCCACGTAATCCGAACGTGCTCTTCGCATCGAGCTATCAGCGGGTGCGCGGTCCGTACTTCCTGAACTCGGGCGGACCCGGATCGGCGCTGTGGAAGAGCACCGATGGTGGCGACACTTGGGCGGAAGTGAAGGGTGGTGGGTTTCCGGAAACGACGAAGGGGCGCATCGACATCGCGATCGCGCGCTCGAACCCCGACATCATCTACACGCTGGTGGAAGCGGATACCGCACTCAACGCCAGGAAGGATGCGAAGGTGCCGCCCGCTCGTCGGCCGAGTGGTCTCTATCGCTCGGAGGACGCGGGAAAAACCTGGGCGTACATGAATCCGGAGAACACGCGTCCGTTCTACTACAACCAGGTGCGGGTCGACCCGCGGGATCCGAACCGCGTGTACTGGTCGTCCACGCCGGTGAAGTATTCGAGTGATGGCGGCAAGACGGCGGGCAACACGACCAATGGGCTGCATGTCGATCACCACGCCATGTGGATTGATCCGAACGATGCGCAGCGTGTCATTGTCGGCAACGACGGCGGTGTCGGTATCTCGCACGACCGCGGCGGCAACTGGCTGTTTCCAAACTCCATCGCCCTCGGCCAGTTCTACAACATCTCGGCCGACATGGCGATTCCGTATCGCGTGTGCGGCGGACTGCAGGACAACGGATCGTGGTGCGGCCCTAGTCGTCGCAAGCAAGGTCCGATCACCAACGCCATGTGGCACAATGTTGGGGGCGGCGACGGATTCGTATCGCAGCAGGATCAGACGAATCCCGACATCATCTACTCGACGTCGCAAGGTGGCAACATGGGCCGCCTGAACTTCTCAACCGGTGAGCGCACGGGCTTGCGCAAACCCACGTGGCGCGATGGTGGATACCTGCAGTGGAACGATTCCATCTATGCCGCGTGGCCCGATACCACCAAGCCGGCTACCACCGCGCAGAAGCGACAGATGGCGGCGTTTCGCACGCGACAGCGCGCCGACTCGGTCGCGTACGCTCTGCGTTGGAACTGGAACACGCCGTACATCATCTCTCAGCACAACTCGGCAACGTTGTACTTCGGCGCCAATCGTGTGCTCAAGAGCGTCAAGTATGGCGACGAGATGTTCCCCATCTCACCCGAGCTGTCCTACGCCGATTCCGCCAAGCTGCACGTGGCGCTACGCACGACGGGCGGAATCACCCCGGATGTGACTGGCGCGGAAACATTCGGCACGGTGGTGTCGCTCAACGAATCGCCCATCCGTCCGGGCCTGTTGTTTGCGGGCACGGACGATGGACGGGTGTGGCTCACGAAGAACGATGGTGCCGCGTGGGAGGAAGTGACGTCCAAGTTTACGGGTGTGCCGGCGGGTTCATACGTGTCGCGTATCGAACCGTCCCATTTTGACAGTGCCACATTCTACGTCACGTTCGACAATCATCGGCGCGATGATTTCAACCCGTATGTCTTTGCCACGACCAACTTCGGTCAGTCGTTCACATCCATTGTGAACAATCTCCCGACCGGTCAGGTGGACTTCGCGCACGTCATTCGCGAGGACCCGAAGAATCGCGATCTGTTGTTCGTTGGCACCGACGTGGGCGCGTACGTGTCGATCGACCGCGGGCAATCGTGGCAGAAGTTCATGAGCGGTCTTCCCACCACACCGGTGCATGACCTGATCATTCACCCGCGCGATGGTGAGCTCATTGCCGGCACGCACGGTCGGTCCATTTGGATCACCGATATCACGCCGCTGCAACAACTGACGACGAGCACGCTGGCGGCCAAGGCGATGTTGTTCGCACCGCGCACGGCGTTCCAGTGGGGCGAGTCGACCATCAACGGGGGCAACCCGGGTCAGGGCACGTTCCAGGCGCCAAGCCCCGCATACGGTGCCTCGCTGTGGTATCGTCTGACCGAGGCGGTGGGTGGTCAAGTGCGCATCGTGCTGCAGAACGCGGCGGGTGATACGATGCGCACGCTCACTGGGCCGGGTCAGGCAGGCTTGCACAATGTGGTGTGGGATTTCCGCGGACAGGGCGCGCCAACAGCGAGGATTGCCCTCTCACCGGCGCAACTGCGTGACAGCATCAAGACGGCCCAACGGGTCACGCGTGTGCTCGACTCTCTGGAAAAGGCCGCCGCGATTCCGGCGCCGATGCTGGCGATGATCCGCACGTCGGCTCGTACCGGTGAGCCACCTGCAGCGCTGATGGCGATGATCGGCGGTGGTGGCGGTGGCGGCGGTGGCGGCGGCCGTGGCGGCGGTGGCGGCGGCTTCCAGGATCGTCCTGGCGAAACGCCGGCGG